>CAYFLO010000040.1:0-6108 GCA_964343995.1 uncultured Bifidobacteriaceae bacterium | reverse complement strand
TTCATGCCGCCACCGCCGCCACTCGACGTGTAGGTGAAACCGCCGGTGAGCGTGGAGGTTTGGGCGTCGGGGTTCGTGACGACGACGTTCGCCGCACCCGCAGTACCTGCAGGGGTCGTGCACGACAGTGAGGTTGCGGATGTAAAGGTCACCGATGTGCAGGCGGTATCGCCGATGGACACGGTGGCACCGGCGACGAAGCCAGAGCCGTTGACCTCCACGGCTGTGCCACCCGACGCGCTCCCAGAGGACGGGGAGACCGACGTGGCGACGGGCGGTGCGGCAAGACTGATGACCGAAACCGACCCAGCGGGATTGACGAGGTATGCCAAGTCGCCAATGACGGCGATATCGGCTGCACTGAAGCCCACCGACTTTGTGCTGACAGCAAAGGTCGTCGTGTCAATCATCGTCAGAGATGCTGTGCCGTTCGTCACGAAGGCGTTTCCGCCGGAAATCGCGATACGCGTCGGCCCGTTACCCACAGGAACCGCCTGGGTAACGAGAGGAGCCGAAGGGCCAACGTCCAGAACCGAGACGGTCGATGCTCCGTAACTCTCCACGGCGGCGGGGGTGACCCAGAGTCGGCCGCCCTCCAGTGCCTCGCCCGTCACCGTCCCGTATACGAGA
The DNA here is from genome assembly GCA_964343995.1 of uncultured Bifidobacteriaceae bacterium. Lineage (GTDB taxonomy): Bacteria > Actinomycetota > Actinomycetes > S36-B12 > S36-B12 > JBAWXR01. The sequence goes on along the minus strand of CAYFLO010000040.1, from coordinate 5,478 downwards.
GCGGCTGACGTATTCGGATCCGGGTAGCCATTGATGGCTCCCGAGATATCCAACTTCCAGAGGCGCCCGGGGGTGGCGACATATGCGAAGTTTCCAGCCGCAAAGGCGGCATATCCATGGTCAGAGTCAAGCGTGATGGACGACTTCACCATTGTGCCTAGGTCAATGACGTCAGCACCCTGCTCCCTCGCCAACACGAGCTTATTCAGGGGACTGTAGGCAAGCGCTCTCGTCGCGCTGTGTCCGCTCATCGCTGAGATCGCATAGGTGGTCGAATCAATCCGCTCCAAAGCCCCGTTGTACGAAGCAACGAAGATGTAACCACCTCCGACCGCGATGCTGCTCGGTTCGTCGAAGTCCAGAAGAATGGTGTTTACGACCGAATTCGTGGAGAGGTCGATCACCGTCACGGAATTGGAACCCTTGTTTACGACATAGGCACGGTCTCCCGAAATCGCGATTCCGGTCGGATTCACACCAACGGAGATCGGAGACCCATCCGTCGTGCCAGTGGCAGCTGCCTCGGTTGACATCCCTGTTGCGACTCCGAGCACGCAGACAAGGCTTGCCAGGAACGCAACGATGCGCTTGGCAGGCGAGCCTGAACGCACCGACTGATGTGGCACTGTGAACGGAGTTTCATGTCGACGCGAGTTGAGAACCATGCACTCACGTTATGAAGCCGAAGCATGGGCAAGGATCCCGAAGTATCGTCCCGAGAACCTGACCGGCATTCGAGCGCCGTCCACGTTCCCAAAAGAGAACATGGGGAGATTCACTCAGACGACGAGCGCGGTGAGTTCAGCACCACCGACGTCCCGGGGGCGCAGCGACCAGCGAAGGCACGTGTCGTCGAGCATCCCCATTCCGAGACCAGCAACCAGCACGTCCTCCACGCCGGAGCCGTTGTCGAGGACCCGAATGAGGAAGGCCTCCTCGCTCGTCGAGATGTCGATCAAGATCACGGTCGCCTGCCCATGCCGGATGGCGTTGCTTGTCGCCTCCCGGCAGATCTCGATGACGCACTGACGCAGCCCGGCGTCCCCTGCCAGCCGCTCGGCTGCTGCTAGGTCGATCCTTGACTCGATGGTCACCATGGCGTGCCAGAGCCCACGAAGGTCCGTCAGGGCCTCGTCGATCGCGGGGACCTCGCGACGATCCTGCTCGATCGCGGCCAAGGCGGTATCCAGCCGGCGACGGGCATCCGCAACCGAGGCCTCGGTGCGTTCAGGTGACGACAGGCGCATCGCGGTTGAGACGAGGGCCGACTGGAGTGGGCCGTGCACGGCGAGGGACACCGATCGATGGAGCAGCCAGGTCTCGCGCCGCAGTCGCGCGATGAGCCCCTCAAGCTCTCGGTTGACCTGCTCGAGCAAGGTGCGATTCTGTTGGCCGTGTTCGGCGAGCATGGCGACGACCGACACGATCATCGCGATGGCGACCTTGAGCGCCAGCCCGATTCCGGCGACGCGCTCCCACGACCCAGACAGGTCGCCAATGGCACTCAGGCGGCCGATCCACCACTGAACCACGATGTTGAAGGCGAGGTAGATGGCGGTGAGCACCGCGAGCCCGCTGCCGACCCGCATGCTTCGCCATCGCGGCGGCCAGAGCCTGCGGAGCGCAGCGAGGAATACGCCGAAAAGCACGCTCGCCACGAGCCAGGTACCGACCACGCGCTCAATGGTGGCGGCGAAGAGGGGGATGACGAGCAGGACGGGAACGACGATGAGCCAGCACAGCACGAGCACCCAGACCGGATGAATTGCGGTCGTCACGTCCATGCGATCGGACCACGGACGTAGTCGCGTCGGCTCGACGGGAGTGGACTCCTCGAGGGCGATCACGCGCGTGCGGGCCAGATCATGGGAGGTGGGTCGCACGACCTCGCGCACAACCTCGGTGATGTGGGCCGAGACCTCGGTAGCCGCCGGGATTGAGATCTCCCCTTGGAGCAGGCTGCTTATCTCGGTGATCGTCGGGTCGAGAAGGGCGCGCGCCTCGGCGCGCAACTCGCGTTCAGTTCTCAGGAGTTCCGCGTCCATGGATTCGGCAAGCCGACGCAGTCGCTCCTGCTCCGCGAGGAGGGAGGCGATCACAAGGCTCCGCTCCCGGGACAGTTCCATGACACCCGCAAGGCCCAGCGTGATGCCTGTCGCGATGACGACCGACGCCGCCATCCGTCCGAGCGGATTGCCCGAGATCGAGGTCTCAGGCGAGAGCCACCCGAGGAGCGCCTGATTCGCCACCGAACGCACGCCGCTGGCCAGCACTATCGACCCGACGACCAGGCCTGGGCGTGGAGACATCCACGGCAAGTGAGCGGTGGCCGTTCTCACCACGATCAAGACCGCCCCGGACAGGGCGGCGGTCGCCAGTGAGATGCCGATCGACAGGAGCCATGACTCGCCAAGCGTCAGCCGGAAGAACAGCAGCGTGAGGAGGAACCCCGTCAGGGCGAACCCGGTGATGACTGGAGCGGAAAGGGCGGCGCGGCTCCCGAGGAGCGCTCGAACCCGAGCCAGACGACCGGTCACGACTGGCGTGCCGTCGGCAGCCCCGCAGCGCGAATGAACTCCCTGGCCGCAGCGACCCGCGTGTTGCCCTCGTCTGCATCCTCGGCGCCGATCAGCGACATCGCCCGGACGATGACGTTGTGAACGGCCTTGACCGTCGTCCCTCGCTCGGTCGCGATCTGCTGGTTCGACATCCCCATAGCGACCATGCGCAGCACGTCGATCTGCGTGCGCGACAGGTTCGCAAGCGGTCGGTCAGGGTCGCGATCCTGACGCGGGATGTCGCGCACCATCCCGCGCAGCACGGCATCGAGGGCGGCAACGAGGGCCTTGGGGTCGGAGAGCTGGTCCTTGCGGACGTACCCCGCGTCCACCGGAAGCGACGCCGGATTGCGCCCAGCGAAGCGGGCATCGGGGAGATTGGACAGGAACAGCACCGCGAGGTGTGGCACCTGGGCGCGGAACGCATCGGCGAGGTCAAACCCGTTCACGCCGCCACCAAGGTCAACATCGAGCACCACGGCGTCCGGATCCATCCGCGTCCACATTTTGCGAGCCTCGGTCGCCGAGGCCGCCGCCCCCACAACGAAGCCGGACTGGGTAAGGGTCTCGGCGAGCAGGCCGAGGGTCAGCCGGTCGTCCTCGACGACGAGCACCGTTCGGCCACGTCCCACCACGGGGACATCCTTGCGCGTGTCCCCCGGGCGAGGGTTCGCGCGTGTTCCCTCGGGGGAACATGGCAGCGTTCGGTGTGATGCATCATGGAGGAGTGCGCCGACTCCTCGCCGCGGCCCTGGCCGCCGCCGTCACCCTGACTGCCGCGGGCCTGCTGGCCGCGCCGGCCTCAGCCTCGGCCGGCTCCACAGACCAGACCACCGGCAGCCCGTCGTACCTGTTCACCGTGCAGGCCGCCCGCGGCATCACGACCCCGCTCAAGGTCCTCGGCGCCGAGGACGAACGATTCCGGCTCAGCCTCACCGGGGTCGACCCGGTGACGAAGTTCGCCGACCGGCCGTTCCGCAACGCCACCCTCATCACCCCGCACGCCCTCGACGCCAACTGGAACGCGTGGTTCGCAGGCGATCCGCCCAACGCCGTGCTCACCTACACCCGCCCGGGCCACGCACCCGCCTCGATGGTCATCGCCCTGACCCGTCCGACCTACGACGCCAAGGCCCGCACCCTGACCTTCACCGCTACCCGCGAGGCTCGCACGCACGACCACGCGGAGAAGGGCGCGAACTGGCAGCGCATCACGACACCGACGTCGATGACCGACGTGAGCCTGTTCATTGACGACGCCACGACCACCGCCTCCACCGACACCACCGGCCCCACCGTGACGTCGACAGGCTGGAACTGCCCGAACGGGACAAGCGGCGGCACCCAACAGTGCACTCTGTCGTTCACGGTGAGCGACCCGTCCGGTGTTGCGTCAGTCGGGAGTGTCTTCAGCGTTTATGCCACTTCATGTCGCCCGCAGTATCAGACGTCGCTCCAGCCCGGACCCGCGGGAAGCGTCACGGGAAATGCCACCGCCACACTCACGTGCGGTTCTGTGGCGGGGACGGTGAGCACGGCCCTCTCGTCTGCCACCGACACCGCAGGGAACACCACAACGAACGCTTCGCTCGGCATCATCCCTCTCGGGATCGTCTAGCGGCACCAGCGCCCACGACCGCCGGTGCGAGTGTCACTAGGCTCCGCGGCAGAAATTGAGGGGGATGTCATGCGCAGGATGACCAGGGCCACCGTCGCCGTCGCCTGCACTCTGCTCGCGCTGTGTGCCGCACTCGCAGCCCCGTCCGCTCATGCCGACGGCCTTAGCGGCGTGAGCGGCTGGGAGCCCGTCCCGAACACCTGCGGCGGCCCGTCGAACATCGTCCCGGTACTGGTCACCAACGCCACAAACGTGACGCAGACTGGGTCGGTCACCATCGGTCCGGGCCTCACTGCCCAGGCGGCGGTGTTCCCCAGCTATGCCGCGGCGCTGGACTCCCCCTTCGGGGTCTACATCACCAGCAACGGCACATGCCCCGGTCGCCCGGAACTGCAGTCCGCCCCCGCCTACCAGGTGAACTTCACTGTCGCCCCGGGTCAGACCACCGTGTGGTGGCTGGCGGTGGGTGGCATGGACTACAACCTCATCGGCGATACGCACAACATCGCCGTCGGCGGCCTGCCCTCCGGCACTCCCGGCCAGGCCTGGTACGACTTCTACGTCTGGCTCGGATTGGACGACAACTTCCAGTACCTGCAGCTGGAGTACCACGGCACCGGCGGCATCAACACCGACAACAACCAGAACGGCTTCAACGTCGTCGCCTGCAACACGGCCAATGGCAACCTGACCCCGACCACGAACGTGCTGTCGCCGTACGTCAGCGGCTACCCGTCCACCTGGCCCCAGTACCAGTTCGGACAGCCGATCTGCCTGGGGTGGCTGCCCACCGGCACGATGCTGCCGCTGTCGTCCGCGTCATTCGCGCCCGGCTCCACCATCGCCTCGGTCACCGCGATCCAGTACAACCCGACGGGCCCGAGCATCAACGTGCAGGGCACGCTCACCCCCGGCCTGACCAACGTGACCATGGGCGTCGGCAGTGCATTCCTGCAGAACGGACTCGGGGCGAGCGGTGGATCTTTCGTCACCAACGGCAACGCCTTCGTGATCGAAGGGGTGCCGATCACCTGCAATCAGCAGGACATCGCCATCGACGGCGTCGTGAACGGACTGACGCGAATCGGTGAAGCACTGGAGATCACGAACATCCCGAACATGCCGAACTGCCCGACGCAGTAGACAGCGGGCACGCAGTCCAGATCACTCGAGCACCTGTCGCCTGGACGTTCGGACGCCGCCACGAACGCATGAGGACCCCTTCAAGAGAAGGGGTCCTCATTAACGTAGCGGGGACAGGATTTGAACCTGTGACCTCTGGGTTATGAGCCCAGCGAGCTA
>CAYFLO010000039.1:8181-9897 GCA_964343995.1 uncultured Bifidobacteriaceae bacterium | reverse complement strand
GCGCTTGGCCGCGTGACCGTGCGGGCTGCCATGGTCCAGGGAGTGCTGCTCGGTGCTGCATCCCTCCTCGTCCTTGCCCTCATGGACAACCTGCTGGCCGCGCTCCTGGGGCTTGCCGCCATCGTGTTCTACGCGGTCGGGTACACGATGCTGCTCAAGCGCCGCACCGACCAGAACATTGTGTGGGGTGGCGCCGCGGGGTGCTTCCCGGTTCTCATCGCATGGGCGGCGATCACCGGCGGGCTCACGTGGGCACCGATCGTCCTCTTCCTCATCGTTTTCCTGTGGACTCCGCCGCACTACTGGCCGCTGGCGATCAAGTACCGCGAGGAGTACGCGGCGGCCGGGGTACCGATGCTTCCGGTCGTCAAGCCGCTGTCGGTGACGGCCCGACAGGTGGTGCTGTACTCCTGGGCGATGGTCGCGGCCTCGCTCGTGCTCATCCCGGTGGCACACATGGGTTGGGCATACGCCATCGGTGCCGTCGTTCTGGGCACCTGCTTCCTCGTTCTCGCGTACGGGCTGCACGCATCCGTGCGTCGAGACGAATCCGAGGAGCGCATCGTGGCGGTCGCCATGCGCGTGTTCCACGGATCGATCACCTACCTGGCGCTGCTGTTTCTGCTCGTGGCGATCGATCCATTCCTGCACTGACGCGACCTTTGGGGCCTGCGCTGAGTGCGGGGATAACGGAGACGACGCAAACCCATAGCAGGACCGCGCCGGTGACGTGCAGTGCCACCAGCAGTTCCGGTACGCCCAGGAAGTACTGGGTGTAGCCCAAGGCTCCCTGCGCCAGGGCGATCAGAAGCACGGCAAGGACTCGTCGACGCGCGGAGCGCGGTCCGTGGGTGACGACCAGAGCGACGAGAAGGCCGACCGTGAGGCCGAGCAGGAGCAGGACGAGATCGGCATGGAACCACGCCACCATACGAGTGTCGAGGGACAGGCGCGATGACGCGGCGTCGCCCGCGTGCGGCCCGGAACCCGTGACAATGACACCGACGCTCACGACGGCCGCCGCATCGAAAAGAAGCGCCCACGCCAGTGCGCGGATGGCACCGGGAACGATCGGAGCACGCGGCACCGGCGAAGAGGCGCGCGCCACCAGCGCCACGGTGCCGGCGATGATCGCCATCGACACCAGCAGGTGGGCCCCGACGGTCAGCGGGTTCAGCCCGGTGAGCACGGTGATGCCGCCAAGTACCGCCTGCGCGACCGTGCCCAGGATCGGGATGAAGGCGAGCGCCACGATGTCGCGACGTACGGCGCGCTGATTCCGGCGTGCGCGCACGGCGTCGACAAGTGCGATGGCGACGGCGGCGACGGCCAGGATGACCAGGGCGAAGGTCAGCAGTCGGTTGCCGAACTCCACGTCCTTGTGCCAGGCCTGGGCCTGATGGGCGACGGGGGTGAAGGACCCCGGCACACATTGCGGCCAGGTGGGGCAACCCAACCCGGATGCCGTGAGCCTGACGACTGCGCCCGTGACGACGATGAGGCACTGCGCCACAAGGTTGGCGATGTAGATCGCGCGGGCCAGCACGCTGCCCACAGTAGTCGGGGTGTCCGATCAGTCGTCCCAGCGGAAGAACCGCTGTGCAAGCACCAAGCCCACGACGGCCCACGCTCCCAGCAGGCCGACGTTCAGGAGGCTCGGGTCGCGCAGGCCCTGGGTGAGGGCCACTGACGGGATCACCTGAACCAGCACGGACC
>CAYFLO010000039.1:5429-8171 GCA_964343995.1 uncultured Bifidobacteriaceae bacterium | reverse complement strand
GACCAGGGGGCGGAGAGGTGTCCGGGAAGGGCGAGTCCTGCCGCGAGCATGGCGAGGAAGACCGCATTGGCGAGGGCGAGAACGGCCTCGGCGCGCAGCGTGCCGGCCAGGAACAAGGCCCAGGCAGTACTGGCCACACATGCCACGGCGATGACGGCACACGCGATTGCCGTCTGCCCGGCGGACCACGCGGGCAGGCAGTGCAGAACTGCAGCGAGGATCGTCACCAGGGCAGCGGACATCACGAGCACGCACAGTGACGCGAGGACCTTGGCGGTGACAAGTTCTCGTCGGGTGAGGGGAGTGACCCCAAGGAAGCGAAGGGCACCGGATCGGCGCTCAAAACCGGTGGCAATAGCGGGGGAGGTGAACATGGTCGCCAGAACGGCCGTGGCCAGAACGGGGATGAGGTCGCGCACGAGCACGAGCAGACCGAGGGGAATCGCGAAGGCGAGCAGCAGTTGCTCCCCGTTGCCCAGGAGCCCGCGCAGCTCCCAGCGGGTTTGAGCCAGCAGTCTCGTCATGACGGCTGCTCCGGGGAGGGATCGCGCAGAAGCTCGGCAAGGGATGTGCGCCCGCGCTCAAGTTCGAGCATGACGATTCCCTGGGCGGCGCACCATGCGGTGAGGTCGGCCAGAAGCGCCGGGTCGTGAGCGCCCAGGATTCGTAGACGGCCGTCGGAGGTTTCACTCACGGCGCCCCGACCGCGAAGGAGCTCGGACAGCGCATCGAGCTCCACGTGACGATCCAGCCGGATCGTGAGTCCCTGCTCCGCACCGGTCACCTCGGCCAGGGTTCCTGACGCCACCACCCGTCCCTGCCGAAGCACGACGACGCGGTCGGCGAGTTCGGTGATGTCGGCCAGCACATGCGAGGTCAGCAGCACGCCCGCTCCGGACTGGGCTCGATCACGGATGAGCTCAAGGAGCCGGTCGCGCACCTCCAGATCGACACCCGCCGTCGGTTCGTCGAGCACGAGGAGGTCGGAGTCGGGCAGAAGCGCGGCGGCCAGTTTGACGCGCTGCTGCTCTCCACCGGACAGGCGTCGGTGGGCGGTGCGGGTAGCCGGGTCGATGCCCACCGAGTTCAGGAGCGCGGCGGGATCGCGGTCCGACCCGTAAAGAACGGCCAGGTGGCGCAGCCAGGCCAGGGGGCGCCCGGCGGGCGGCACGCCTCCGGACTGGAGCATGACGCCGGTGCGCTCGCGCGCCAGAGGAGAGTCCGGGGACAGCCCTGAGCGGAGGACCCTCCCCGTCGCTGCCGGCCTCAAGCCCAGCACGGCCTCAAGGGTTGAGGTCTTCCCGGCCCCATTGGCGCCGAGCAGGGCCACCGTCTCCCCGGCAGTTACGCGCAGGCTGACCCCGTCAACGGCCGTTGTCGCCCCGTAGCGGACGACGAGGTCCTGAACCTCCAGGACGGGCGGGCCAGGCGTCCGGGCCGCGGGGGAGTCCACGGGCGTCACCCTAGGCGTCCTGCGGATTTGCGCTGGGGCTCATTTACGCAACAATGGCGTTGTGAAATTCCCAGGGGAGGCGGCCGAGCGCGTTGCCCGTGTGCTCCTGTCGGGGGGTCCGGCCACCGCGGCCGAGCTTGCTGATCGCCTGGGAATGACTCCGGCCGGGGTTCGACGACTCCTGGCCCAGCTCACCGACCAGGGCCTGGTGGAGGGGCACGAACGCGCGCCCTATGGCCCGGCTCCCAAACCGCGGCGCGGGCGTCCCAGCAGCGTCTACGCCCTCACCGACGCCGGACGGTCCGCCTGCGATCAGGGCAGTGATGACCTCGCCCTCTCCGCGCTTCGCTTCATGGCGCAGACGTACGGCAACGCAGCAGTCGAGGAGTTCGCGACGCGTCGTGCGGCCGCCCTGGCGGACACGCTGCGCGAGCGGCAGGCCGATGACGCCGATTCGGTGGCGAAGGCACTCTCGGAGGTCGGCTATTCCGCCCAGGTGGAGCCGCTCGGTGAGGCGGGAGTTCAGCTGTGTCAGCACCAGTGCCCCGTCGTCGATGTCGCTCGCGAGTTCCCGGTGATCTGCGAAGCGGAAACCGCGGCCATCGGCGCCGTGCTCGGACGCCATGTCACCCGCCTGGCCACCCTGGCGCACGGCGACCAGGTGTGCACCACCGTCATCCCTCTCATGACCCCCGCCATCGGAAGGGCAAGCGCATGACCGCTCAGTTGGACGATCTCGGACGCTACGAGTACGGGTGGCGTGACTCTGACGAGGCGGGTTCACGTGCCCGACGTGGCCTCAATGAGGACGTCGTGCGCGATATCTCGTCCAAGAAGAATGAGCCGCAGTGGATGCTCGACCTGCGACTGAAGGGCCTTCGGTTGTTCGACCGCAAGCCCATGCCGTCGTGGGGGTCCGACCTCTCCGGTATCGACTTCGACACGATCAAGTACTTCGTGCGCTCCACCGAGAAGCAGGCCGGCTCGTGGGATGAACTGCCCGACGACATCCGCGCCACCTACGACCGTTTGGGCATTCCGGAGGCCGAGAAGCAGCGTCTGATCGCGGGTGTTGCCGCGCAGTACGAGTCCGAGGTCGTCTACCACAAGATCCGCGAGGACCTTGAAGAGCAGGGCGTCATCTTCCTGGACACCGATTCCGGCCTGCGCGAGCACGAGGAGCTCTTCCGGCAGTACTTCGGCACCGTCATCCCGGTGGGCGACAACAAGTTCGCTGCCCTGAATACGGCCGTGTGGTCGGGTGGCTCGTTCATCTACGTGCCCAAGGG
>CAYFLO010000039.1:967-5419 GCA_964343995.1 uncultured Bifidobacteriaceae bacterium | reverse complement strand
GAACATGGGGCAGTTCGAGCGCACGCTCATCATCGTCGACGAGGACGCCTACGTGCACTACGTCGAAGGCTGCACTGCGCCGATCTATTCCAGTGATTCCCTGCACTCAGCGGTCGTGGAGATCATCGTCAAGAAGGGCGGACGCTGCCGCTACACCACGATTCAGAACTGGTCGACCAATGTGTACAACCTGGTCACCAAGCGCGCGGTGGCCGAGGCCGGAGCCACCATGGAATGGGTCGACGGCAACCTGGGATCCAAGGTCACCATGAAGTACCCGGCGGTATGGCTCACCGGCGAGCACGCGAAGGGCGAAACCCTCTCGATCGCCTTCGCCGGCGAGAAGCAGCACCAGGACGCCGGCGCCAAAATGGTGCACGCGGCGCCGCACACATCGTCGTCAATCATCAGCAAGTCGGTGGCGCGCGGCGGCGGCCGTACGTCGTATCGCGGACTCGTGCAGGTGCTTGAAGGTGCGCATGACGCGCGCAGCACGGTCAAGTGCGACGCCCTGCTGGTCGACGACATCTCGCGCTCCGACACCTACCCGTACGTCGACGTGCGTGAGGATGACGTGTCGATGGGACACGAGGCCACTGTCTCGCGTATCTCCGAGGACCAGCTGTTCTACTTGATGTCTCGGGGCCTTCCCGAGGACGAGGCCATGGCCATGATCGTGCGCGGCTTCATCGAGCCGATCGCTCGTGAACTGCCCATGGAGTACGCCCTCGAGCTCAACCGCCTCATCGAGCTGCAGATGGAGGGTGCGGTCGGATGAGCATCCTGGATCTGCCGCCGATCGACCTGGCGCCGCGCATCGTCTCGGCCGACCCGGCCGACTTCCCGATGCCCACGCAGCGTCAGGAGGAGTGGCGGTTCGCACCGGTCGACGCTCTCGCGTCGTTCATGGAGCGTCAGTCCGAGTGGGGAACCCTCGGCTGCGATTCGAAGGCATATGTGCGCATCGACGCCATTCCCGCGGATGCCCTCCTGCCCGTGGATCGCCCCAGTGCGGTGGCACGTCAGGGTGCTGCTTCGGCGATCGTGGTGGAGATTCCCGCGGGCGTCGTCGTCGACGACCCGATCGTGGTGGCGCTGACGGCAGCATCCCCCGGGGCTTACGGGCAGGTGCACGTGCGCGCCGGGCGCGACTCGCGCGCCACTGTCGCAGTGATCCACGACCTGTCCGCCGACACCAGCGGCACTCTGGACTGCGTTGTGGGCGATGGCGCCCACCTCACCGTGGCCAGCATTGTCGACGGTGACGAGACCACCCGCCATCTGTGGCAGTGGCCGGTGCGCGTGGGCCGTGACGCCTCGTATGTGGCCGTGAGCGTGACCATGGGTGGCTCAGTAGTGCGCATGTGCCCGTCTGTGGCCTACAGCGCGCCGGGAGGCAGCGCGGATCTGTGGGGAGCGTTCCTCGTCGAAGGGGATCGCTACTCCGAGCACCGGGTCTTCGTCGAGCACACCACCCCCCATTGCGACAGCAACGTCACCTACAAGGGCGCCCTCACTGGTTCCGGCGCCCGCAGTGCCTGGGTGGGCGACGTGCTCGTGCGTCGCGACGCTACGGCCACGCGCACCTACGAGCTCAACCGCAATCTGCTGCTCGATGATGGTCCACGCGCCGACTCCGTGCCCAATCTTGAGCTCGAGACTGGCGACGTCATCAGCGCCGGACACGCCAGCGCCACCGGGCGCTTCGACGATGAGCAACTGTTCTACCTCCAGGCACGGGGGATCCCCGAGCAGTTGGCCCGCCAGCTTGTTGTGCGCGGCTTCTTCGCCGATGTGCTCGCACGCATCCCGGCACTGCAGCACCAGTTCCTCGCCCGTCTCGAGGCGCGCCTGGGCATGCCGACGGCGGACCTGTGAACGAGTTCGTGCCGGCGTGCCGCCTGTCGGAGGTGCCGCGGCCGGGTGCCCGGCGCGTCTTCGTCGATGGTCGACCGATCGCCGTCGTCCATGCCGATGAGGGCGTGTTCGCCCTGGAGGACCGCTGCTCGCACGCCGATGTCGCCCTGTCCGAGGGCGAGGTGATCGATTGCACGATCGAGTGCTGGCTTCACGGGTCGGCATTCGACCTGCGCACCGGCATCCCACTGTCACCACCGGCCGTCGCCCCCGTCGCCGTCTACGACGTGCGGCTCGACGACGACGCCGACCCCATGATCCTCATCAGCACAACCCCGCGTGACCCCCGCAGCCCCAACAGCACCGACGAAGGAGCACTTCGATGAGCACCCTGGCCATCTCCGACCTGCATGCGGATGTCTTCACCGACGCGGGCCCGCGGGAGATCCTTCGCGGGGTCGATCTTGTCGTCGATTCCGGTCGCACCCACGCGATCATGGGGCCCAACGGTTCGGGCAAGTCCACTCTTGCCTACGTCATCGCCGGCCATCCCAAGTACGCCGTCACCGGCGGCAGCATCACCCTGGACGGTCAGGACGTGCTGGCGATGAGCGTCGATGAGCGAGCGCGGGCGGGCATCTTCCTGGCCATGCAGTATCCGGTGGAGATCCCGGGTGTCAGCGTGTCGAACTTCCTGCGCACGTCGGCCACCGCCGTGCGGGGTGAGGCTCCCAAGCTGCGCGAGTGGCTCAAGGAGATGAAGACCGCCATGGGTGGTCTTCAGATGGATCCGTCGTTCGCCGAGCGCAATGTCAACGAGGGCTTCAGCGGTGGCGAGAAGAAGCGGCACGAAATGCTGCAGCTGGGTCTGCTGCAGCCGAAGATCGCCATTCTGGATGAGACCGATTCGGGCCTGGATGTCGATGCCCTGCGGATCGTGTCTGAGGCGTTCAATGCCTACAAGGCGATGTCCGATGTGGGCACCCTCCTCATCACCCACTACACCCGGATCCTGCGCTACATCAGCCCCGATGTGGTCCATGTGTTCGTCGACGGACGCATCGTTGAGAGCGGGGGGCGTGAGCTTGCGGATCTGCTGGAGTCCGAGGGCTACGAGCGCTTTCTGGCATCCGCATGATCGACGTCCCCCGGGTCCGCAAGGACTTCCCGATTCTGGAGCGCACGGTGCGCGACGGGAAGCCGTTGGTGTACCTCGACAGCGGAGCCACCAGTCAAAAGCCACGGGCCGTCCTCGACGCCGAACGTGATTTCTACGAGACGATGAACGCCGGCGTGCATCGCGGAGCCCACCAGTTGGCGGAGGAGGCCACCGAGGCCTACGAGGCCTCCCGCGAGGCGATCGCCGGTTTCGTCGGCGGAGCGGCGAACGAGTTGGTCCTCACCCGCAATGCCACGGAATCGCTCAATCTCGTGGCCTACGCGTTCTCCAACGCCACTGCCCTGGCAGCCCGCGGTCATGCGGTGGATCCCGCGTTTGTGCTCTCACCCGGTGACTCGATCACCATCACCGAGATGGAGCACCACGCCAACCTCGTGCCTTGGCAGGAGGTCTGCGCCAAGACAGGGGCCACCCTGCGGTGGATCCCGCTCACCGACGACGGCCGCCTCGACCTCTCCGCACTGGACGCCTTGATCGACTCCACCACCAAGGTGGTGTCGGTGGTGCACCAGTCGAACATCCTGGGCACGATCAACCCCGTCGCGACGATCATGGATCGTGCACATGAGGTGGGCGCCCTGGGCGTGGTCGATGCCTGCCAGTCGGTCCCGCACATGCCGGTGGACGTGCGCGCCCTCAAGGCTGACGCCGTGGCCTGGAGCGGTCACAAGATGCTCGGCCCCACCGGAATCGGAGCTCTCTGGTCGACTCTGCTCGACCGCATGCCCCCCTTCCTCACCGGTGGCTCGATGATCCAGGAGGTCTACATGGATCACAGCACCTATGCAGGCGGACCCAAGCGCTTCGAAGCGGGCACGCCGCTCACCGCACAGGCCGTGGGCCTGGCGGCCGCGGTGCGCTACCTCACCGATCTCGGCATGACGAATGTCCATGCCCATGAGGAGCACCTGACCGCCTACACACTCGCGAGGCTGGGCAACCTGCCCGGTGTGCGAGTGATCGGCCCGACCTCGATGCACGACCGTGGCAGTGCGGTGTCGTTCGTCGTCGACGGCATCCACCCGCATGACGTCGGGCAGTTCCTCGACGATCGCGGAGTGGCGGTGCGGGTGGGGCACCACTGCGCGTGGCCGGTGTGCCGACGTTACGAGGTTCCGGCGACGACCCGAATCTCCACTTACGTCTACAACGACGAATCCGACATCGACGCTGCTGTGGAGGCCATCACAGCAGCCCAGAGCTTCTTCTTGGCGGCGTGATGCAACTGGAGTCGCTCTACCAGGAGATCATCCTGGATCACTATCGCCATCCGCGTGGGCGGCAGATGCTTGATGATCCGCAAGGCGAAGCGCACCATGTCAATCCCACCTGCGGAGACGAGATCACCGTGCAGGTGCGCAGTGGCGACGATGGGGCCCTTGTCGTGGGCTACGAAGGTCAGGGCTGCTCGATCT
>CAYFLO010000039.1:0-957 GCA_964343995.1 uncultured Bifidobacteriaceae bacterium | reverse complement strand
AGCGAACTGGTGAATGGGCACACGGCGAGCGAGGCGGCCGCAGCACGGGCGGCCTTCCTCGAACTCATGCAGAGCAAGGGTGCTGCCGACCCCGATGAGGACGTCCTCGGCGACGCCGTCGCGTTCGCCGGGGTCTCCAAGTACCCGGCACGCATCAAGTGCGCTCTGCTGCCCTGGATGGCTCTGCAGGACGCGACCAATCGAGCAGGGATCAGCGAGGAGGAGCGATGAGCGCAGCCACGGACGATGACGTCATCGAGGCATTGAAGGACGTGGTCGACCCCGAACTCGGAATCAACGTCGTCGATCTGGGCCTGGTCTATGGAGTCGCCGTTGACGAGGGCAATATCGCCACCGTCGACATGACGCTCACCTCCGCGGCATGTCCGCTCACCGACGTCATCGAGGACCAGACGCGCGCCGCGCTCACCGACGTGGTGAGCGACTTCCGGATCAACTGGGTGTGGATGCCGCCGTGGACGCCGGAGAAGATCACCGACGATGGGCGCGAGATGCTTCGCGCCCTGGGGTTCAACGTCTGATCGACAGCGTTCGCGTCAGTGTCCGCCGGCCTGGAGCCAGGCCAGGAATGTCTGCAATTCCGGAAGACTCCTTGCCGCTGACGTCGCGGGGCTGTCCAGGACGACGACGATCGTCATCAGCGCGGTGAGGATCACCGCGGTGGCGATCACCTGGGTGGTCTTCCATTCGCGGCCCCTGCCGATCGGAAAGCGGCCGGCCACGTAGGCGGCAGCAACACCCATGGCGAGCAGGCTCCAGAACACGATGCCGGGAAGCAGCGGTCGGGTCATGGTGGTGCGCTGATTGTGGGCACTCACGACGGCGCGGTAGTCGGCCTCCAGCGCATCTTGGCTCTGGTTCTCCGCGTGAGTTGGGAGCAGCGGTCGCAGAGCGCGGGTGAGGTCGAGCATGGGATCGCCGTTGTGCTGATCGGCA
>CAYFLO010000038.1:8177-9908 GCA_964343995.1 uncultured Bifidobacteriaceae bacterium | reverse complement strand
ATGCGTTCGGTCGGCCGAGCGCGCGGTAGGTCCAGCCGGCAGCACGCCAGGCGGCCGGGTCGAGGGCATTGCGCGCGTCGATCACCAGCGGCGTGCGGACCACCGCGGCGGCCGCCGCAGGATCAAGGTCGCGGTACTCGCGCCACTCGGTACCCAGCAGAACGAGCTCGGCGCCGGCCAGGGCCGTCATGAGGTCGTCCTGCGTGGGCAGGTGCGGATAGACGCGGCGGGCGTTGGGCAGGCCCTTGGGATCGTGGACGACGACGTCGGCGCCGGCATTGGAGATCGACACCGCCACGTCGAGCGAGGGTGAGTCGCGCACATCATCGCTGTCGGGCTTGAATGAGGCTCCCAGCACGGTGACGCGCCGGCCGTTGAGGGTGCCGCCGAGCAGGCGACGCGCCAGATCGACGGTGTGGGAGCGACGGCGCAGGTTGATCTGGTCGACCTCGCGCAGGAACAGCAGGGCTTCGTCGGCACCGAGCTCGCCGGCGCGTGCCATGAACGCGCGGATGTCCTTGGGCAGGCAGCCGCCGCCGAAGCCCAGGCCGGCGGCCAGGAATCGGTTGCCGATGCGCGGGTCCATGCCGATGGCCTGTGCCAGCGCGGTGACGTCGGCACCGGCGGCCTCGCACACCTCGGCCATCGCATTGATGAAGGAGATCTTGGTGGCCAGGAACGAGTTGGCTGCAACCTTGACGAGTTCGGCAGTGGGGAAGTCCATGACGAGCAGCGGTACACCGTTGGCCAGCAGCGGTGCGTACACCTCGCGCAGCAGCGCCTCGGCGCGCTCGGAGCGCACGCCGATGACGAGGCGATCCGGTGACAGCGTGTCCTGCACGGCGAAGCCCTCGCGCAGGAACTCCGGGTTCCAGGCGACCTCGGCCTGCGGAGCGCTGACCGCCAGCTGCCGCGCGATCTCGTCGGCCGTGCCCACGGGCACCGTCGACTTGCCCACGACGAGCGCGCCGGGGGCCAGGTGCGGGGCCAGGGACTGCACGGAGCCGAACACCTGGGAGAGGTCGGCGCGCTGGGCGCCGGCGGCCTGCGGGGTGCCCACGCAAATGAAGTGGACGTCGGCGTTGGCCCCGACCTCGGCGAAGGAGGTGGTGAACCGCAGGCGCCCGGAAGCCAGGTTGCGGGCGAGGACCTCATCGAGCCCGGGCTCGTAGAACGGTACGCTTCCGGAGGCCAAGCGCTCGATCTTCGCGGGGTCGACATCGAGGCCGATCACCTCGAAGCCGAGCTCGGCCATGCAGGCGGCATGAGTAGCACCCAGGTAGCCGGTGCCGATGACACTGATCCGCGGGGTCACGGCGACAGGCTAGCGGCGCAGGAAGGGAAGACGACGTGACCGTGGCCCATGAGTCCCGTGACTTCACCCTCAGTGAGGAGCACGAGGCCCTGCGCGACGCCGTGCGCGAGCTCGTCCAGGACAAGATCGCCCCTCGGGCTGCCGACATCGACGAGACCGGCGAGTTCCCCTGGGACGTCTATGAGGCCCTGCGAGCCAGCGGCTTTCACGCCATCCACATCCCCGAGGAGTACGGAGGGGAGGGCGGCGATGCGCTCGCGGCCGTCCTCGTCATCGAGGAGGTGGCACGCGCGTGCGCGTCCAGCTCGCTCATCCCCGCGGTCAACAAGCTCGGCACGCTGCCGCTGATGATCGCCGCCGACGAGTCGCTCAAGCAGCGCTACCTGCCCAAGGTGGCCAGCGGCGAGGCGATGTTC
>CAYFLO010000038.1:0-8167 GCA_964343995.1 uncultured Bifidobacteriaceae bacterium | reverse complement strand
GATGTGCAGACGTTCGGCCATCTCGCTGACTTTCTTTTTGATCTGATCTTCAGACAGCTTGCCCGCAATGCGCAGCGGCGAGGCGATGTTCTCCTACGCGCTCAGCGAGCGTGAGGCCGGCAGCGATGCCGCCTCCATGCGCACCCGCGCGGTGGCCCATGACGGCGGTTGGGTGCTCAACGGCCAGAAGAGCTGGATCAGCAACGCCGGGGTCTCGCAGTACTACACCGTCATGGCCGTCACCGATCCCGATGCCGGCGCGCACGGCATCTCGGCCTTTGTCGTGCATGGCGACGATCCGGGCTTCGCGCTCGGCACCCCGGAGCGCAAGCTCGGCATCCACGGATCGCCCACGCGCGAGATCCTGTTCGACAACTGCTGGATCCCCGGCGACCGCATCGTCGGCGAGCCCGGCACCGGCTTCCGCACGGCCATGGCCACCCTTGACCACACCCGCATCACCATCGGCGCGCAGGCCGTCGGCATCGCCCAGGGCGCGCTCGACGTGGCCACCGCCTATGCCAAGGACCGCATCCAGTTCGGCCGGCCGATCGCGTCCTTCCAGGCGATCCAGTTCATGATCGCCGACATGGCGATGGAGCTCGCCGCTGCACGCCAGCTCGTCTATGCCGCCGCCGCCAAGAGCGAGCGGGGCGACGCCGATCTGTCGTTCTTCGGTGCGGCCGCCAAGTGCTTCGCGTCCGACGTGGCGATGAAGGTCACCACCGACGCCGTGCAGGCCCTGGGCGGCGCGGGCTACACCCGCGACTGGCCGGTCGAGCGCTACATGCGCGACGCCAAGATCACCCAGATCTACGAGGGCACCAACCAGGTGCAGCGCATCGTCATGGCCAAGGCGCTCTTCGGTCGCTGACGCACCCCTCAGAGGGGCCGTCCACGAGGACCGCTCCCCGGGGTGCCCCCCAATAGGCTGGATGGGTGGCCCTGCCTGCCGGTGTCCGCGCCTCCCGTGATGGCGCCTCGTGGCGCGTGCGCGTGGACTCTCTGAGCCAGCTACGTGCCCTCGCCGCCGCCAGCGCGGGGGCGGCCGCCCTTCGCGACGTCGAGGTCGTCGTCGGCACCTGCCGCGCACCCCAGGCCTGGACCGGCCGGCCCGGCCTGCCCGGGGTGACGTCGCTGACCGTCGAGCGCTCCGGTGATCGGGCCACCGTGTCGCTCAGCCTGGCGGCGCCGGTCGATGCCGCGATCGCGCTCGCGGGGGTCGCGCGGGTGCTGCGTCCGTCCGCCTCACCCACGACCGTGGCGCGGCTCACGTTCTCGCCCGGCCTCGCGGCAGATCCGTCGGCGTGCGACGCCGCCGCCACGCTCGTGCCCGACCTGCACGACGTGCTGGGCACCGCGCGCGACCGGCACGTGCGCCGGGCCGACGTGCTCGTGGAGCCGCTCGCCGCAACGTCAGCCGACGTCGATGCCGACATCGAACGCGCGACCACCCTGCAGGTGGGGCCGGAACGCTGGCGCCGAGACGGCCAGGACTTCGAGGTGTGCGTCGATCCGCTCGTGCACAACCCGATCGGCCGCGCGAGCATCGGCCCGGATCGCGATGTCGTGGCCCGTTCGCGCGAGGGCGGGATCGACGTGCCGATGGGCCTGCGGGCGCGACACCTGGGCACCTCGCTCACCGAGGACGACGTGGCCGCCCTCGTCGGCGTGCGCAGCATTGCCGGTGATGTGCCGGCGCCGCTGGCCCGCCAGCTCGCCGCGTGCGGGATCGTCGTGCTGCCCTCGGGTTCCTTCGCCCCCACCGACGACCTGGAGTGGCAGGCCGCCAGCGTGCGCGAGCGCCGGCACGCGCTTCGCCAGCACGGCCCCTGGGCGGCCCTCGACGCGTGGCCATCGGTCAGCATCGTCGTGTCGACTCACCGGGCCGAGCATGCCGAGCACCTCATCGCGCAGCTCGCCCGTCTGCAGTACCCGCGGCTCGACGTGATCATCGGGGCGCACGGCATCGACCCGGCCCCGCTGCGCGAGCGCGCCAGTGCGGTGCCGCACCCGGTGGCGGTCGTGCCGGTCGACGCGTCGCGCAATCTCGGCCAGGTGCTGCAGGAGCTGTCGACGCGGGCCGAAGGCGACCTCGTCACCAAGATGGACGACGACGACCACTACGGCCCCGAGCACGTGTGGGATCTCGTGCTCGCCCGTGCGTACTCCGGCGCGCAGATCGTCGGCAAGACCCTGGACTGGATCCACCTGGCCGCCAGTGCCGACACGGTCTTCCGCCCGGTCTACGCAGCTGAGGAGTACGCGGACTTCGTGTGCGGCGGCACGATGCTCATCTCCCGCGCCGATCTCGCGGCCGTGGGCGGATGGCGGCCGGTGCCCAAGTCGGTCGACCGCGCGCTGCTCGACCGCGTGCTCGACGACGGCGGGCTGGTCTACCGCACCCACGGCCTGGGCTACGTGTACGAGCGTCGCGCGCAGGGACACACCGCGTCGGTGAGCGACGACCACTTCCGCAAGAAGGTCGTGCGCACGGTCGACGGGCTGGTGCGACACCAGGAGTTCGGCACGTGAGCCAGCAGGCGGCCGACACGCCGTGGCCGTCGGTCAGCGTGATCATGACCGTCATCAACGAGGAGCGTCACCTCGCCGATGCGGTCACCGCGCTCCTGGCCCAGGACTATCCCGGCCCTTTGGACGTGGTTGTCGCCGTCGGTCCGTCGCATGACAACACCCGTGAGGTGGCCGACGCCCTCGCCGCCCGTGAGCCGCGCCTGCGTGTGGTCGACAACCCCAGTGGCCGCACCCCCTCGGGTCTCAACGCGGCGATCGCGGCGAGCACCGGCGAGGTGGTCGTGCGCATGGACGGCCACGCCGTGGTCGACCCCGACTACGTGCGCATCGGCGTGCGCACGCTGCAGGAGACCGGCGCCGACAATGTCGGCGGGATCATGGCCGCGCAGGGCACGACGCCGTTCGAGGAGGCCGTCGCCCGCGCGATGACCTCGCGCTTCGGGGTGGGCGGCGCGTCATTCCACGTCGGCGGCGAGGCCGGTCCGGCGCTCACCGTCTATCTCGGCTGCTTTCGTCGCAGCGCGCTCGAGCGCGTCGGCGGCTACGACGACGCGATGATCCGCGCGCAGGACTGGGAGATGAACCTGCGCATCCGGGAATCCGGCGGCCTGATCTGGTTCACCCCGCAGATGCGCGTGACCTATCGGCCACGGCCGGATGCGCGCGCGCTCGCGCGCCAGTACCACGACTACGGGCGCTGGCGTCGCGAGGTGGCGCGCCGTCATCCTGAGACGCTCTCGCTGCGCTACCTCGCTGCGCCCGCCGCCGTCGCGGCGATCGGTGCGGGTGTCGCCCTGGCCGCCGTCGGAGCGATCGCGCGGCAGCCGTGGCTCGTCGCCGCCGGGCTGCTGCCACCGGTCGGCTACGCGGTAGCGACCCTCGCCGCGAGTGTGAGCAGCGCGCGCACGACTCCGGCGCTGAAGTCCGGTGCCGCGGCGCGCCTACCGCTGGTCTACGCGACCATGCACGGCTCGTGGGGCGCCGGCTTCCTGCGCGGGGGAGCGCGCTCATGAGCCTGCTGCGACGTCGCCCGCGCTGGACCATCGTCACGTCGGCGCCCAATACCGACGGTGCCCTGCAGTGGGGCGACACCTGGTTCGCCCGCGACCTCGCCGAGGCGCTGGAGTCCAGCGGAGTGCAGGCCCGCGTCGTGACCCGAGGCGGTGGCACACATGCCGACCGCGAGCGCGACGACGTCGTCGTCGTCCTGCGCGGGCTCACCCGCATCGTCCCGCGTCGCCCTCGCCGCGGCGGGGCGTGCTGGATCCTGTGGGTGATCAGCCATCCGGAGCTCGTGACGCCGGAGGAGATGGAGCAGTACGACGTCGTCTTTGCCGCGAGCCCCACCTGGGGTGGAGGTGCGGCCCGGCCGCTGCTCCAGGCCACCAATCCGCGCCGATTCCGTCCCGACGCCGGAGCGCCCGACTCAGGTGCGGACGTGCTCTTCGTCGGCTCCACCCGCGGCCAGTTCCGGCCTGCGGTGCGCGCCGCGGTGGCGGCGGACGTGCCGATCCAGGTGCACGGCGTGGGCTGGCAGGAGTACCTGCCCCCGGAGCGCATCGCCGGGGAGTTCCTGCCCAACGACCGACTGCCGCAGGCCTATGCCAGCGCCGGCGTCGTGCTCAACGACCACTGGCCGCAGATGGCTCAGGAGGGGTTCCTCTCCAATCGCCTGTTCGATGCAGCGGCGACCGGCACGCGGGTGCTCTCCGACGAGGCCGTGGGCCTGCGCGAGGTGTTCGGCGACGTCGTCGTGACCTGGGACAGCGAGGACGTGCTCGTGGCAACGCTTCGGGCACCGCGCGAGGAGGTGTTCGCCTCGCGCGAGGCTCGACGGGACCTCGCCGACCGCATCGCCCGCGAGCACTCGTTCGACGCGCGGGCCGCGATCTTGCGCGAGGCCGCAGTGCGGGACGCCGGGGCATGACCGCGCCGCAGCACAGCGGTGTCACGCCGGATGTCAGCATCGTCGTCATCTCCTACAACGATGCCGCGCGCCTGCCCACCGCGATCGCCTCGGCGCAGCGCCAGACCCTGGCTAACCTGGAGATCATCGTCGTCGACGATGCATCGACCGATGACACTGCCACCGTCGTCGCCGCCATCGCGCAGGCCGATCCCCGGGTGCGCTACGAGCGACTGGCGGCCAACTCCGGCGGTTGCAGTGCCCCGCGCAACCGTGGGATCGAGTTGGCCCGCGCCCCCTGGCTGATGTTCTGCGACTCTGACGACGAGTTGGAGCGGCACGCGGCCAAGAACCTCCTGCTCGCGGCGGAGGAGTACGACGCCGACGTCGTGTGTGGAGCGACGTATCGGCAGAACCCCGTCTCGCGCACCGGACGACGCTGGCATGCCGACCTGCACGAAGAACGACGGGTGCTCGAGGGGCTTGCGCAGGAGCCGGAGCTCCTGGCCGACACCATCAGCGTCGACAAGATCTACCGGGCGTCGTTCGTGCGCGAGCACGCCCTGCGGTTCCCCGAGGGGATCTTGTACGAGGACCAGCTGTTCACCCTGCAGGCGATGGCCCTGGCCCGTCGGATCGTCGTGATCCCGGAGACCGTCTACCTGTGGAACGTCGCCGCGGGAGAGGCCTCGATCACCCGCTCGCGCGCCCAGGCGCGTAACGTGGAAAGCCGGGTCGCCGTCAACCGCCTCATCGACGCGTTCCTCGCGCGCCATGACGACCCGGTGATCACCGCGGCCAAGCAGCGCAAGTTCTACGAGCATGATCTGCGGCTCTACCTGGACACCGTGCGGGTGGTTGACGACGCCACCGCTCAAACGACCCTGGACATCCTGCGCACCTATGTGGCGCAGCAGGTCGCGGCCGCACCGGAGGTGCTTGCGCTCGTGCACCCGGCGCTCCGGGTGGCCGTCGCCCATCTGATCGCCGGTGGCGACGACACGCTCCCGTGCATCCGAGCGGCCACCGCGTGCGTGGCCGAGGGCACCGTCGGGGTGCCGATCCAGTCGCGCGACGGCCATGACTGGTGGGCATGCCCGCACCTGGACTCCGGCGCCGTGCCGCGCGAATGGCTCGACGTCACCGGCCTTCACCTACTCCGCGTGCCAGTGCCATCACGTCGCTACGCGCACACCGTGGCATCGAGCGGAGCGGGCACGACCGTCGACGCATGGAGTGATCTGGACGCCGCGCAGCCGCCGCGACTGCAGCGACGTCGCGGCCGCCGGGTTCTGGACGACGTTGCTGCGCGTTGGACCTCGACGACGGGCCCCACGTGGACCTGGACGGTTGACCGCGTGCCCACGGTGGCTGCCGACGAACGACTTGTGCTCGTCGTCGGTGCTCTCGGGGGCGAAAACACGTCCGACGTCAGCGCGCCGTCCGGTGCGCCATCGGCCGCCTCTCGCCGGGTCAGCCGCTCCCGCCTTCGCAAGGGCATTCGCATCGCGTGGGCGGAAGGCTCTGCCCTCGCGGCGATGGGCCTGGCCCGCATGCTCCCCACGCGCGATCTGGTGCTCGTGGAGTCCGATGCGGGACGCACGTGCTCGGGTGCGGTGGCCGCCGTGGCGCAGGCCATCCACGACGCGCGCCCGAACCTGCCGATCGCGTGGGTGTGTGCGCGCGATGCCGCCGATCCGCCGACGTGGGCTCGACGCATCGAGCGCATCTCGTGGGCCCATGCCTGGACGGCACGACGAGCCCGCTGGTGCATCGACGACGGCACCATGCCGATGGACCTGACCGTCGGTGGGACCGCAGTGGGTGTCGTACCCGCGAGCCCGGTGCGCCGCATCGGCCTGGATGACCCCAGCGTGCTCACCAGCCCGGCGGCGCAGCAGGAGGTGAAGCGGCGGGGTGCGCGGTGGAGGCGCCTGATCGTGCCGTCGGGTGCCGACGCGCAGCAGGCCCCGACAGCGTGGGCGTGCGCGGCACCAGCAGTCCCGGTGGGATCGCTGCGGCGTGCTCGGGTGCTCGCGTTGCCGGGTGACGGTATGCGTGCACGTGATTCGCGTCCGCTGGTCGTGTGGGCGCCCGAGCCGCGCGATGGCGGGGTCGCCGCGCTGATCGACATGCGCCTCTGGGCCGACACGATGGGGGAGCGGGTGCGTCTGGTCGCCGTCGGTGTGCCGGTGCCGCACGACCTGGCCTGGTGCGTCACGTCGGTCGACGACCCCGACACCGCCGCAGCACTCGTCGCGCAGGCCGACCTCGTCATCGGCGACTACGGCGACCTCCTGGTCGACGCGGCGGCCGCCGGCGTGCCGATCGTGCGCTACGCGCCCGACCACGTGACCGTCGTCGACCGCCAGCACGGGGTGTACCCGGGCCTGGACCTGCTGGGAGCCACGGTCGTGGCCCAGCACGCACTGCACGACGCCGTGGCTGCGCGCACCGTGGACCTCGGCGATGCTCGACGCGACCAGGCCGACGCCCTGGCGGCGTTTGCGCACCTGCACGGTGCCGACGCAGAGGTGGATCCCCGCGCCGTCGTCGACGCGGTGCTCGACGGGCAGGTGCCGCGATGACCCGCATCGTGATCGCGGCCAACACCATCGACGAGGTCGGTGGTGCGCAGCGCGTCGTGCACGTCGTGGCGCAGGGCCTCGCCGAGCGCGGGCATCGCGTCGAGGTCGTCGGCGTCGCCCCCTTCGACCCGCCGCACGTGTTCGTCGAGCGCCCTGCCTTCACGCGGCAGGTGCTCATGGACCGCTCGTGGCCCCCGCCTCCGCCGGCCAGTGACTTCCGGCTGGCACGACACCTGGTGCCGTCGGTGCGTCGACGTATCGCCGAGCGACGTCGCCTGGCCGACCAGGCCGCGACTGCGATGACCCGCGTGCTGCAGGACGGCCCACCGGGGATCCTCGTCACCGCGCAGCTGTGGGCGATGGAGACGGTTGCGCGCACGCCGCACACGGGCTGGCGGGTGATCGGCCAGTACCACTCGTCGTACGAGGCGGCGGCCGGCAGTCGCGATCTGGCCCGTGCGGTGAGTCTGTACCGCGATGTCGATCTGGTCACGCTGCTCACACCGTCGGACGCGCGCGCATTTCAGCGCGCCGGGCTGAATGCGACCACCTGGCTGCCCAACCCGTTGGCGTTCTGGCCACACGACCCCGTCGACCTCGCGCGCACGGGCACCGAGGGTGGCACCGTTGTCTACCTCGGCCGGTTCTCTCCGGAGAAGGGTGTGCACGGGCTCCTTGATGCGTGGCCGCTCGTGGCCGCGCAGCACCCCTCCTGGCGCTTGCGCATGATCGGCAGCGGACCGGACGAGGCACTCGTGCGCGCGCGGGCGCAGGGCCAGTCGATCGAGGTGCTGCCCCCCACGACGGACGCACAGGGTGCGCTCGCCCAGGCCGACGTCGTCGTGCTGCCCTCCCTCACCGAGGGGCTTCCGCTGGTCATGGGCGAGGCGATGGCGCTGGGGATCCCGGTCGTCGCGGCCGACTGCTCGTCAGGCGTGCGTCTGCTGTCGCAGGACGGCCAGGCCGCGCGACTTGTGGCGCGTGACGATGCAGCGGCACTGGCCGCAGGGATCGGAGCACTCATCGCCGAGCCTGAGCAGCGCATCGCCCTCGGCCGTCGC
Organism: uncultured Bifidobacteriaceae bacterium; assembly: GCA_964343995.1. Taxonomy (GTDB): domain Bacteria; phylum Actinomycetota; class Actinomycetes; order S36-B12; family S36-B12; genus JBAWXR01. The sequence goes on along the minus strand of CAYFLO010000038.1, from coordinate 77 downwards.
GCTCGCGCTGCCGTGGAGCCCTACCGGCTCGAGCCGGTGCTCGACCGGTGGGAGGAACTCATCGCGCAGGTGCAGCG
>CAYFLO010000037.1:7469-10130 GCA_964343995.1 uncultured Bifidobacteriaceae bacterium | reverse complement strand
CGCCGGCGACGAGCACGCAGGTCACGCGCTCCTTGGGCAGGACGAATGGCCGGCCAAGCGGACCGACGATGTCGACCTGGTCGTGACGGCGGCGGTCCGCGAGCCACTTGGTGCCGGTGCCGTGCACGTCGATGACGACGTCAAGGGTGCCGCCATAGACACCGCGTGACTTGACCTGGTGGATGGCGAAGGCGCGACGCAGCACCATGCTGGACTCCTCGCCACCGATCCCCAGCGTGACGAAGTGCCCCGGACGCGCCGCCTCGGAGATTCCCGGCGCCGTAAGCGACAGCACGCTGTACTGACCGGCCCGACGCACGTCGAGCACCTCGCCGGTCACCTGCACGGGCATGTCAGCCCCTCCCGTTCACGACGGCCTGTTCGGCGCGACCGCGGGCAAGCGTCGCAGAGTGCTCCTGAAGGGAGCGCACCCCGGGAGGTCCACTGCGCAGTCCGGCGATTCCCTGGGCCGCGGCCGCCAGCCCCTGCACCGTGGTGATGCAGGCCACGCCCTTGAGCACCGCAGCGGTACGGATCTCGTAGCCGTCGCGTCGCGCCCCCACGCCGTAGGGCGTATTGACGATGAGCTGCACGTCACCGTTCATGATCGCGTCGACGGTCGTGGGCTCCCCCGCGGGCCCGCGACCTTCGTGCTGCTTGCGAACGGTGTCGACCGGGATCCCATTGCGCCGCAGGATCTCAGCTGTTCCCGACGTGGCCAGGATCCGGAAGCCCAGATCGGCCAGGGCCTTGATGGGGAAGATCGCCTCGCGCTTGTCGCGGTCGGCCAGCGAGACGAACGCCGTGCCCGACAGCGGCAGACCGCCGGAGTAGGCCGCCTCCTGCGACTTGGCGAAGGCGATGCCGAAGGAGTCGTCGATCCCCATGACCTCGCCCGTGGAACGCATCTCCGGTCCGAGCAGGGTGTCGACCCCGTGGAAGCGACCGAAGGGCAGCACCGCCTCCTTGACGCAGATGGCGGTTCCGGCGGGGAGGGTCGCCCCGTCGCCCTGCGCGGGCAGGAGTCCCTGCGCGCGCAGTTCGGTGATGGTCTGACCGACCATCACCCGCGCGGCCGCCTTGGCCACGGGCACGGCGGTGGCCTTGGACACGAACGGCACCGTGCGGGAGGCCCGCGGATTGGCCTCCAGCACGTAGAGCACACCGCTGGCGAGGGCGTACTGAACGTTGAGCAGGCCCCGCACCCCCACTCCCTGGGCGATCGCCAGGGTGGAGGTGCGGATGCGATCGATCTCGGCCTGGCCGAGGGTGACCGGCGGCAGTGCGCAGGCGGAATCACCGGAGTGGATGCCGGCCTCCTCCACGTGCTCCATCACTCCGGCGAGATACAGGTCGGTGCCGTCGTACAGCGCGTCGACATCGATCTCGATCGCGTCGTCGAGGAACCGGTCGACGAGCACCGGGTGCTCATCGGCGATGGCGGTGGCACGCGCGAGATAGTCCGCGAGCATGTCGTCGTCGTAGACGATCTCCATACCGCGACCGCCGAGCACATACGACGGGCGCACGAGCACGGGGTAGCCCACGGTGCGGGCGATGGCGACCGCCTCGTCGAACGAGCGCGCCGTGCCGTGCTGGGGGGCGGGTAAGCCGGCATCGGCAAGCACCCGACCGAAGGCACCGCGCTCCTCGGCCAGGTGGATCGACTCCGGGCTGGTGCCGATGATCGGCACGCCCGCGTCCTTCAGGCGCTGGGCGAGGCCCAGCGGCGTCTGGCCGCCGAGCTGGACGATGACCCCGACGAGCCGCCCGGCTCCCTGCTCGGCGTGGACGATCTCCAGCACGTCCTCCAGGGTGAGTGGCTCGAAGTACAGCCTGTCGGAGGTGTCGTAGTCGGTGGAGACGGTCTCGGGGTTGCAGTTGACCATGATCGTCTCGTACCCGGCGTCGCGCAGCGTCATGGCGGCGTGGACGCACGAGTAGTCGAATTCGATGCCCTGACCGATGCGGTTGGGTCCGGATCCCAGGATGATCACCTTGTCGCGATCACTGGGGATGACCTCGGTCTCCTCGTCGTAGCACGAGTAGTGGTAGGGCGTGCGGGCCTCGAACTCCGCTGCGCAGGTGTCAACCGTCTTGTAGACCGGACGAAGGCCGAGGCGATGGCGAAGGTCGCGCACGTCCTTCTCGACCATCCCCCGCAGCCGGGCGATCTGCAGGTCGCTGAAGCCCAGCCGCTTGGCCCGGGCCAGCGTGACGAGGTCGAGTGAATCGGCCCCGCGAACGGCGTCGGCCTCCTCGTTGATCTGGGCGATCTCATCCAGGAACCACGGATCGATACCGGTGGCCTCGTGTACCTGCTCGATCGAGGCACCCGCCCACAGGGCCTGCTGCACCAGGCCCAGGCGACCGTCGTGGGGGCGGCGCATCTGCTTCAGGAAGGCAGGCACGTCGACATCGGCGCGGTCGGTCGGCCAGGCGAACACGGCCTCGGGGCGCTCCAGCGAGCGCAGCGCCTTCTGCAGGGCCTCGGGGAAGCTGCGGCCGATGGCCATCGCCTCGCCCACGCTCTTCATCGTCGTGGTGAGCGTGGTGTCGGCCTGCGGGAACTTCTCGAAGGCGAACCGGGGCACCTTGACCACGATGTAGTCCAGCGTGGGCTCGAAGCAGGCGGGGGTCTCGCGGGTGATGTCGTTGGGG
>CAYFLO010000037.1:6833-7459 GCA_964343995.1 uncultured Bifidobacteriaceae bacterium | reverse complement strand
GAACTGGATGTTGCAGCCACCGGTGTCGACCCCGACGGCCCGGATGATGGCGATACCCACGTCGCGCATGTGCTGGAACTCGCGGTCGGTGAGCGTGACGGCCGGCGCCACGGTGATCGAATCACCCGTGTGCACGCCCATGGGGTCGAGGTTCTCGATGGAGCACACGACCACGACGTTGTCGTGACGGTCGCGCATGAGCTCCAGCTCATACTCCTTCCAGCCGATGATCGACTCCTCCAGGAGGATCTCGGTGGTCGCCGTATCCTTAAAAAAAAGACCGGCAATGCGACGCAGATCGTCCTCGTCGTAGGCAATTCCTGAGCCGGCGCCACCCATGGTGAACGACGGCCGCACGACAACCGGGTAGCCGAGATCGCCGACCGCGGCCAGGCACTCCTCGAGCGTGTGACACACGGCCGAGCGCGCGCTCTCGCCGCCGATCGACGCGACGATCTCGCGGAAACGCTCGCGGTTCTCACCGCGCTCGATCGCCTCGACGTTGGCGCCGATGAGCTCCACGCCGTACTTCTCCAGCACACCGGCGCGGTGCAGGGCCATGGCGGCATTGAGGGCCGTCTGTCCGCCCAGAGTGGGCAGAATCGCGTCGGGCTTCTCCTTGGCGA
>CAYFLO010000037.1:0-6823 GCA_964343995.1 uncultured Bifidobacteriaceae bacterium | reverse complement strand
ATGGGCTCCACATAGGTGGCGTCCGAGAACTCCGGATCGGTCATGATCGTCGCCGGATTGGAGTTGACGAGCACGACGCGCAACCCCTCGGCGCGCAGCACCCGGCACGCCTGGGTGCCGGAGTAGTCGAACTCGCACGCCTGGCCGATGACGATCGGCCCGGAGCCGATCACCATGACAGTGCGGATGTCGTCACGCGCCGGCACGGGCACCTGCCATGAGCTCGGCGAAACGGTCGAAGAGGTACGCGCTGTCGTGTGGGCCGGCAGCCGCCTCGGGGTGGTACTGCACGCTGAAGGCCGGCACGTCGAGGCACTCCAGGCCCTCGACGACGTCGTCGTTCAGGCACACGTGGCTCACGCGCGCGCGACCGAACGGCGTGTCGAAGTCACCGTCACGCGGGGCGTCGACCGCGAAGCCGTGGTTGTGGGCCGTGATCTCGACCTTTCCGGTGGAGAGGTCCTGCACGGGCTGGTTGATGCCACGGTGGCCGAAGCGCAGCTTGTACGTCGAGAGGCCCAGGGCCCTGCCGAGCACCTGGTTGCCGAAGCAGATGCCGAACACCGGGGTGCGGTCGCGCAGAAACTGCGTCATCAGCGCCACCGCGGCATCGGCGGTGGCCGGGTCACCGGGGCCGTTGGAGAAGAAGACGCCGTCGACGCCCAGGGCGCGCACGTCGTCGGCAGTCGCGGAGGCCGGGAGCACGTGCACCTCCATCCCGCGCTCAGCCATGCGGTGCGGTGTCATGGCCTTGATCCCTAAGTCGATCGCGGCCACCGTGAACCGGCGCTCCCCGATCGCCGGGACGACGTAGGCCTCGGCCGTCGTGACATCGGCGGTGAGGTCCGCTCCCACCATGCCCGGGCTCGCCTTCACCGCGGCCAGGAGCGCAGCGGAGTCCTGTCGGGCGGCCTCGCCGCTGAAGATGCCCATCCGCATGGCCCCGCGGTCGCGCAGGTGCCGGGTGAGCGCGCGGGTGTCGACGCCGCTGATGCCCACGACGCCCTGATCGCGCAGGTCGTCGTCGAGTGTGCGGGTGGAGCGCCAGTTGGAGGCGCGACGGGCCGGGTCGCGCACGACGTAGCCCGCGACCCAGATGCGCCGGGACTCCTCGTCGGGCTCGTTCATGCCGGTGTTGCCGATGTGCGGGGCCGTCATGACGACGATCTGCCGGTGGTACGACGGGTCGGTGAGGGTCTCCTGGTAGCCGGTCATGCCCGTGGAGAAGACCGCCTCGCCGAACGTGGTGCCCACGGCCCCGAAGGCGCGGCCGCACATCGTGCGCCCGTCCTCAAGGACGAGCACCGCCGAGTCGTCCACACCACTCCTTGCACCCGTGTCCACACGGCCAGCCGAGCCACCCGCGGACCCTCCGGCGGTCACCGGACCACTCCATCCCAGCACACGGCCCCGTCGCGGACCGTGGGGGTGCCGGCGAACAGGACGTGCACCACGGCGCCCGGCAACTCTCGGCCCGCGTACGGGGTGTTGCGCGACTTGGAGGCCAGTCCATCGGGGGTGATCACCCGGCGGGCCGTCGGGTCGACGACCGTGATGTTGGCGATGGCGCCGACGGCGAGGTCGTGCCCCTGGGTCCGCACCCGGCCGATGCGTGCCGGGCGAACCGCCATGCGATCGGCCAGCCCGCGCCAGTCGAGCAGCCCGGACTCCACCATCGTCTCGATGGCCACGCCCAGGGCCGTCTCCAGACCGAGCATGCCCATGGCCGCGGCCGCCCACTCGCAGTCCTTGTCCTCGTGCGGATGCGGGGCGTGATCAGTGGCCAGCGCGTCGATGGTGCCGTCGGCGAGTGCCGCTCGCAGCGCGATGACATCGTCGGCCGTGCGCAGCGGCGGGTTGACCTTGTAGACCGGGTCGTAGCCGGCCACGAGGTCCTCGGTGAGGAGCAGGTGGTGCGGGGTGACCTCGGCGGTGACGTCGATGCCACGTGCCTTGGCCCACCGGATGACGTCGACGGACCCGGCCGTGGAGACGTGACACACATGCAGGCGCGACCCGACGTGCTGGGCCAAAAGCACGTCACGGGCGATGATCGCCTCCTCGGCGACGGCGGGCCATCCCGCCAGGCCGAGGCGCCCGGACAGCTCCCCCTCATTCATCTGGGCGTGCTCGGTGAGGCGTGGCTCCTGGGCATGCTGGGCGATGACACCGTCGAAGGCCTTCACGTACTCCAGGGCCCGGCGCATGATGACCGCGTCGTGCACGCACTTGCCGTCGTCGCTGAACACCCGCACCTGAGCCGCCGAGTGCGCCATGGCACCGAGTTCGGCCAACTGCACACCGCCCAGGCCCACGGTGACCGCACCCACCGGGCGCACGTCGACCAGGCCTGCGCGCTCCCCCAGGTTGCGCACCTGCTCGACGACGCCCGCGGTGTCGGCAACCGGCGTGGTGTTGGCCATCGCATGCACGCAGGTGAAGCCCCCGAGTGCCGCCGCGCGCGACCCGGTGAGGATGGTCTCGGCATCCTCGCGGCCGGGCTCGCGCAGGTGCGTGTGCAGGTCGACGAAGCCGGGCAGGGCGACGAGGCCGTCGGCGTCGATGACGTCGCTGTCGTCGCTGGCACGTCCAGCGCCCGTGATCTCAGTGATGACGCCATCGGCCACAACGATGTCGACGGGTTCCTCGCCGTAGGGGCGCACTCCACGCAGGACGGTCACGATTCCTCCTTCTGATCGGCGGACGCGTCGCCGGCGAGCAGCAGGTAGAGCACGGCCATGCGCACGCTCACACCATTGGCCACCTGCTCGACCATGACCGCACGCGGGGAGTCCGCCACATCCGCGGAGATCTCCATACCCCGGTTCATCGGACCGGGGTGCAGGACGATGGCGTGGGCCGGCAGCGCCGCCATGCGATCGGCGTCGAGGCCGTACAGGCGGGAGTACTCCAGCGCCGTCGGGAAGTACGCGGCCTGCATCCGCTCCTGCTGCACGCGCAGCATCATGATCGCGTCGACTTCGGGGAGCACAGCGTCGATGTCGTACGACACCGCACACGGCCAGCCCTCGACCCCCACCGGCAGCAGCGTGGGTGGGGCCACGAGGGTCACGTGGGCACCCAGGGTGCGCAGGAGCAGCACATTGGATCGCGCGACGCGGCTGTGCAGGATGTCACCGACGATCGCCACGCGCAGGCCCGCGAGGTCGCCTGTGGATCCGGCCAGGTGGCGCCTCAGCGTGAACGCATCCAGGAGTGCCTGCGTGGGGTGCTCGTGGGTGCCGTCACCGGCGTTGACGACGGCGGCGTCGATCCAGCCGGCAGCGGCAAGCCGGTGCGGTGCACCGGAGGCGTGGTGGCGAATGACGACCGCATCGGCGCCCATGGCAGCCAGCGTGAGTGCGGTGTCCTTCAGGCTCTCGCCCTTGGACACCGATGAGCCCTTGGCCGCGAAGTTGATGACGTCGGCGGACAGTCGCTTGGCCGCCGCCTCAAACGAGATGCGGGTGCGGGTGGAGTCCTCGTAGAACAGGTTGACCACCGTGCGCCCGCGCAGCGTGGGCAGCTTCTTGACTGAGCGGTCGGTGACCGAGGCGAGCTCGGCGGCGGTGTCGAGGACGAGGACGGCCTCGTCGCGACTGAGGTCGGCGGCCGACAGCAGGTGCCTCATGCGATCGCCACCTCGTCGACCCCGTCGACCTCGGCCAGGCGCACCGAGACCTTCTCGTCCGGTGCCGTGGGCAGGTTCTTGCCCACGTAGTCCGGCCGGATCGGCAGCTCACGGTGCCCGCGGTCGACGAGCACGGCCAGCCGTACGGCCGCGGGGCGTCCGAAGTCATTGAGCGCGTCGAGAGCCGCGCGGATCGTGCGACCGGAGAACAGCACGTCGTCGACGAGGACGACGGTGGCACCGTCGACGCCCTCCGGTGGAATCGACGTGGGCTCCAGCGCGCGCGCCGGGCGCATCCGCAGGTCGTCGCGGTACAAGGTGATGTCCAGGGATCCGCACGGCACCTGCGTGCCCTCAAAGCGATTGATCGCATCGGCGATGCGTCGGGCCAGGCTCGTGCCTCGGGTGGGGATGCCCAGCAGGACCAGTCCGTCGGTGCCCTTGGCCTTCTCGACGATCTCGTGGGCGATGCGCGTGATGGCGCGGGAGATGTCGTCGGCATCAAGGACGACGCGTGCAGCGGCCACCAGGGACCCCCCTTCCCCGCCTCACAGGACGGGCTTAAAGGCTGTCGGGTCCGGACCCTACCGGACCGGGTGGGACGGGTCCGCGGAGCGGCGCGCGGGTGCCGCAGGCAGGTGCAGGGACGGGGCGGTCTACAGAGCGACCGCGAACCAGCGGCCCTCGGGGTCACTGAACGCGAAGCTCAGGGTTCCGGAGTGCTCGCCGATCGGTGAGGTCGAGACCCCGCGCGCCGACAGCTCGGCATGGGCCGCCTGCAGATCGGTCACGCGCATGCACATCGACGGGGTGCCGAGGTCGAGTCCGTAGGGGTTGTCGGCGACGAGCACGCGCGGGACGAGTTCCAGCGACATGGACGACTGGCCATCGAAGCCCACCTGCACGATGGACACGCCATCGACGTCCTTGCGACTGCGCTCGACCATGCCGACCTGCTCGATCCAGAAGCGTCGGCACAACTCAGCATCGTCGACATAGAGCACGACGTAGGCGATCTCCATGGAACGTCTCCTGATCGACTACACGCCGCTGCCCGGACCGGCCGAACCGATCCGGTGCACGCGCATGCCGTTGGTCGTGCCCGGAATGCCCGGCGGCACGCCGGCGATGATGACGACGCGATCGCCGTGGGTGGCGCGGCCGATGTCGAGCAGGGCGCGGTCGACCTGCACGACCATGTCGTCGGTGTGGGCCACGCCGGGCACGAGGAAGGTCTCGACACCCCAGGTGAGGCTGAGCTGGCTGCGCACGCTCGGGCGCGGGGTGAAGGCCAGGATCGGCACCGGCGGTCGCCAGCGCGCCACCAGCCGGGCCGAGCCGCCGGTCTCGGTGAAGGCGATGAGGTGGGTGGCGTGGACGCCGCGGGCCACGTCGACGGCCGCATGGGTGAGCGCGCGTGCGGTGGAACCGATGTAGGGGTCGGACAGCTGCGGCAGCTGCTCCAGCGCCTCGGACTCCACGTGGGCGATGATGCGACTCATCGTCTCCACGACGAGGGCGGGGTGCTCACCCACGCTGGTTTCCCCCGACAGCATGAGCGCATCGGCACCGTCGAGAACGGCGTTGGCGACGTCGCTGGCCTCGGCGCGGGTGGGGCGCGAGGCGCTGATCATCGAGTCGAGCATCTGGGTGGCGACGATGACCGGTTTGCCGGCCTCGCGGCACAGGCCGATGGCTCGCTTCTGCACAAGCGGCACCTGCTCCAGCGGCAGTTCGACGCCGAGATCACCGCGAGCCACCATGATCCCGTCGAACGCGGCGATGATGCTCGCCAGTTCATCGACCGCCTGGGGCTTCTCGATCTTGGCCAGGACCGGCAGTCGCACGCCCTCCTCGTCCATCACCCGGTGCACATCGGCGATGTCGTCGGCGGAGCGCACGAACGACAGCGCGATGAGGTCGGCACCGACACGGCAGGCCCATCGCAGGTCCTCCTCGTCCTTGTCGGACATCGCCGGCACGCTCACCGCGACACCGGGGAGGTTGAAGCCCTTGTTGTCCGAGACCCGGCCACCCTCGATCACCTCGGTGTGCACGCGCGGGCCATCGACGCGGGTGACCCGCAGCTCGATGCGACCGTCGTCGACGAGGACGCGATCGCCGGGGTGCACGTCGCGCGGCAGACCCATATGCGTAGTGGAGACCTCGCGCACATCACCGGGGACGTCGTCGGTGGTGACGATGAACTCCGCCCCGGGCTCCAGGAGCACGGGGCCACCGGCAAAGCGACCCAGGCGGATCTTGGGACCCTGGAGATCGACGAGGATGCCCACGCCACGGCCGGTGGCATCGCTGGCGCGACGGACGTTGCGGTAGACCTCCTCGTGAACTGACTTGTCGCCATGCGACAGGTTGAGTCGCGCGACGTCCATGCCTGCCGTGACGAGGGCATGGATCGACTCGTAGGACGACGTGGCCGGACCCAGCGTGGCGACGATTTTGGCGCGGCGCATGCGCGTCACCCTATCCGCAAGCGATTGCATGACGACGGAACCGCGGATGCGGTCTCCCCAAGGTTCATCCGACGCTCAGACCACCAGCGGGCGAGCGGACGCGCGGATCGGCGCCGGCAGCGTGGAATCACCCATGAGGTAGGCATCGACGGCGGCGGCGGCCGAACGGCCCTCGGCGATCGCCCACACGATGAGCGACTGGCCGCGCCCGGCATCTCCGGCGACGAAGACGCCGTCCACGACCGCACCGTCGACCGTGGCCCGGTAGGAATCATCACGGGCCAGGGCACCACGCCCGTCGATCTGCAGGCCCAGCTGGTCGATGACCCCGCCACGCTCTGGCCCGACGAAACCCATGGCCAGGAACACCGCATCCGCCGGCAGTTCGCGCGAGGAGCCCGGCACCGGGCGGAAGCCACCCTCATGCGGCTCGACCTCGACCAGGGCGAGCGCACGCACACGACCGTGCTCATCTCCCAGGAAGCGCTCGGTCGACACGGCGAACATCCGCTCGCCGCCCTCCTCGTGGGCGCTGGAGACGCGGTAGACCATCGGGTACGTCGGCCACGGCTGTCCGGCGGGGCGCTGCGAGGATGGCGTGGGCAGGATCTCCAGCTGCGTCACCGATGCCGCCCCCTGGCGGTGCGACGTGCCCAGACAGTCCGCGCCGGTGACGCCGCCACCGATGATGACGACGTGCTGACCCTTCACGTCGATG
>CAYFLO010000036.1:0-10165 GCA_964343995.1 uncultured Bifidobacteriaceae bacterium | reverse complement strand
CGTTGAGGCACTCGGCCTGCCAGGCATCACGCGCGCGATCGGCGAGCTCGTCATAATGCGCCGCGACGTCGTCACCCTTGCCCAGCAGCCTCGCCATCTGCGCCATCTGGCGCGCGGAGCGCGAGAGGTACGCCGTGCCGTGATTGGCCTGGTCGCCCTCGCGCAGCGCGAAGAAGTCCAGCGGCACATTGGGCTCGAACCACTCGCCGAACGCGAAGCCGGAGTCGGCCAGGTACTGCTCGTGCGGCATCGGGTCAGCATTGCGCTCGATGCGCGAGGCGTGACGCTGCTCGGCTGCGCGCCGCGCACAGAAGGCCACCCACCGCTGCGCGGCATCCCAGCACTGCTCCATCGCCTCGGTGCTGCCGTAGGCCAGGTACAGGTCGAGTGGCGCGGAGACGATGACGTCGCCCCAGCCCGGGCCGCCGTTGGTGTACTCGATCCTGCCCTCGAAGCCGCCGAGCGGCTCGGTGGGCGAGATGTTGGCGATGCGACCGTCGGCGTGCTGATCCAGGATCACGTCGGCCAGCCACTTGCGGCTGAAGGCATCGACGTCGTAGAGGTACGCCGCGGTCGGCGCGTACAGCTGCCAGTCCCCCGACCAGCCCGAGCGCTCGCGCGTGGGGCAGTCGGTGGGGATGTCGCAGGCATTGCCGCGGAAGCTCCACACCGCGGCCTCGTGCAGGGCGGTGATGCGGTCGTCGGAGCAGGCGAAGCCGCCGATGCGGGTGAGGTCGGTGTGCACGACCATGCCGCGCACGTCGTCGACCGTCAACGGCCCGGGGTGGCCCTCGATGCGCACGTACTGGAAGCCATGCGTGGTGAACGTGGGCTCAAAGACGTCGCCCGTGCGCCCCGCCGACGTGACGCGATCCTGCTGGCGCACGAACGTCTCCGGCAGGAACGGCACGTTGACGATGTAGTTCTCCATCGTGAGGTCGCCGGTGTCGGGGTCGCGCCACTCCCCGTGGGTGAGGGTGAGGGTGGTGCCCTCCGGTCCGAGGTTCGACAGGCGCACCCAGCCGTTGATGTTCTGGCCCAGGTCGACCACATGGTGGCCGGGGGCGAGCTCGGTGACCGACACCGGGACGAGCTCCTCCACGCGCCGCACCGGCGGCGCGATCGAGGGCACGCGCTGCGGACCGGTGGTGCGGGCCGCGGGGACCGCCCAGCCGGAGTCGTCGAAGCCGGGCAGGTAGGCGGATGGGTCGACGAGCCGGCGGTCCTCCACCTGCCCGTCGAAGAGGTCAGCGGTGAGGATGTGCGACGGGCCCACGCGCCACCCGTCGACCCCGTCGACGCGCACCGTGCTGCCGTCGGCGCAGGTGACCGTCAGCACGCAGTGCAGGGCCACGCGATCGCCGTAGTTGTCGACGAGCTGGCCGATGCCCACCTTGCCGCGCCACCAGCCGTCAGCCACAAGGAACGCCAGTGCGTTGCTTCCGGCGCGCAGGAGCCCCGTGACGTCGTACTGCTGCACCTGCACGCGCACGAGGTACTCGGTGTAGCCGGGGGTGAGGACGGCATTGCCGATGCGCGCGCCGTTGACGAATCCCTCGTACAGGCCGAGAGCTGAGGCCTCCAGCATGGCCGAGACCGGTGCGGCCGGCAGGCCGAGCTCACGGCGCAGCAGGTAGACCGGCCGCTCACCCGCGGCAGGGGTGGACTCCTCGACAACCTCGATCCACGGCGAGGCGTCAGCAGCCGTCGAGGTCATGCGGTGGCGAACTGCGACGCGCGCGCGCCCGTGATCCAGCCGACGATGTGGTCGTTCTCAGTGTCGGCCGTGCGCACGTCGGCCACCTTGCGCCCGCGGTTGAGCACGACCATGCGGTCGGCCACGGTGAACGCCAGGGGCAGGTTGTGGGTGACCAGGACGATGGCGATGCCGCGCCCGGCCATCGTGCGGATGAGCCCCTCGACCAGGCGGGTCTGCTCGTAGCCGAGCGCGGCCGTGGGCTCGTCGAGCAGCAGGATGCCGCTGGTGTCGCCCTGCACGCGCACGGCCGAGCGCGCGATGGCGATGACCTGGCGCTGGCCGCCGGAGAGCATCTCGACCGGACGGTGCATCGGTGCCGTGCGCACACCGAGGAGGTCGAGCTCGCGGTCGGACTCGGTGCGCATCGCCTTGCGATCGACGAAGCCCAGCCAGCCCAGGGGCCCCTTGCGCAGCGGCTCGCGTCCGAGGTTGAGGTTGGTGGCGATGTCCTGGGCCTCGACGAGCGCGAGGTCCTGGTAGACCATCTGCACGCCCGCGCCAGCGGCGTCGTGCGGGGAGTGGAACGAGACCTCGCGGTCGTGGACCTTGATGGTGCCCGCCGACGGCCGGTGCGCACCGGACATCACCTTCAGCAGCGTGGACTTGCCGGCACCGTTGTCGCCGAGCAGGGCCACGACCTCGCCCTGCTCGACATGGAAGTCGACGTTGTCCAGAGCCTTGACGAAGCCGTAGTGCAGGTCGATCCCGGTGAGATCGAAGGCGCGGTTGGTCATGTCAGGCCTTCTTCGCATGGACGGACAGGTTGCCGACGGTCACCAGTCGGCGCGACACGGTCTTGGTGAGCAGGAGGTCGCCGACGAGCGCACCGACGAGGAGCACGCCGGTGGAGACCGTGGCCCAGTACGGGTTGACACCGGCGATCGTCAGGCCGTCGCTGATAGTGGCCAGGATGAGCGCGCCGACGAGGACCTTGGGCAGGCTGCCGCGGCCGCCGGCCAGCGAGACACCGGCCAGGGCCACGGCGGTGAGGCCGTCGAAGATGATCGACGGACTCGCGGTGGGGCTGGCCTCGCCGACGTAGGCAGCGGTGACCAGTCCGCCGAGCGCGGCCATGAGACCGGAGAGCATGAAGCCCAGGGTGCGGTAGCGCGTGGCCGACAGGCCCACGCGCCGGACCGCCTCGGAGTTGCCGCCGACGGCCATGAGCCGGATGCCGCCGCGGGTCTTGGTGAAGAAGATCGTCATGATGATGAAGACGCCGAACATGACGAAGACCGGCGCCGGGATGCCGTCGAACCCGCCGATCTGGAACGAGAAGTCCGGAATTAGGAAGAACGGGTGCACGCTGACCGTCCACGACTGCGGGATCGCGAAGTAGGTGTCGGTACCCATGAAGGCGAGCTTGTCGACGCCGGGGATCGTGTATCCGCCGCCGACGACCGCGGCCAGGCCGGTGAGGATGGTCAGGGTGCCGATCGTGACGACCAGCGGGTTCAGGCCCAGCAGGGTGATGCGGGCGTTGATGAAGCCGACGCCCAGGCCGATGCCCAGGCCGACGGCCAGGCCCAGCCACGTGGGCATGTCGTGCTTGACGATGAGCCAGGCGCACACCATGCCGGCGAACGCGGCCACGCCGGGCACGGACAGGTCGAGGGACCCGGTGAAGACGCCCATCGCGATGGCCAGGGCGAAGATGGCGGTGATCGCGCCCGCGTTGAGGATGAGCATGGCGTTGCTCACCGACGCGAAGTACGGCTGGGCGACGATCGCGAAGAGGACGAGGAGCAGGATCCACAGCACGACGATGCCCCGGTCGCGGATGAAGATCAGCGACGTGATGGAGCGCGGCAGTCGGTCGGGGCCCGTCGACCGCGCAGGTGCGGACCCCGAAGGGTCCGCACCTGCGGTCGAGGCCGCCGCCGGAGCGGAGTCGGTCATCGAACCTGCTTCGTGGTGAGGGTGAGAACTAGGACTTGACGATGCTGACCGGCACCGAGAGCAGCTTGCCGGTGGCCGTCGGATCCTTCAGCAGACGCGCGAGCTCGGCCATCGTCTGCATGAGGTCGCCCTTGAAGTCCAGCGCCGCAGAGCCGTAGAGCTTGCCGGACTTCACGTCCGCCAGAACCTCGTCGTTGCCGCCGTTCTCGGTGATGCAGGGAGCGGACTTGCCCGCCGCCTGGAAGGCGCTGAGCGCGCCCAGGGCACCCTCATCATTGCCGCCGGTGACGGCCTTGATGTTCGGGTGAGCCTGCAGGGCCGCCGCGACGTCCGTCTGGGCGCCGGCGCGGTCCTTGATCACGATGGTCTGGACGACCTTGGCATTCGGGGCAGTCTTCGCGAGCCACTTCAGCGTGGCCGCATCCTGCTCCTCCTTGCCCGCGGTGCCCGGCTGCGAGGTCATCATGAGCACCTCGGCGTTTCCGCCCAGCTTGGCGTTGATGCACTCGCCGACCAGGGCGCCCATGGCGGCACCGACCTTGTTGTAGTCGATGCGGCCGAAGGCCAGACCCTTCTGCGGCCCCTTGAAGCCGTAGTCGGCGGGCACGCCGTTGAGCAGCATCGGCACGCCCTTCTTCTGGGCCAGGCGAGCGACCTGGGCGTTGGCCGGGGGCTTGATCGAGATGACCCACGCAGCGTTGACCTTGCCCGAGTTGATGACCTGGGTGAGCTGCTGAGCCTGCTTCACCGGGTCGAAGTTCGGGTCGAGGATGAGGGTGTTGAAGCCCATGCCGGCTCCGACGCCCTTGACTCCCTCGGACAGACCCTTGAGGGCGGGGACCGCCAGGGCGATCGGCGAGAAGCCGATGGTCGGCTTGGTGTTGGCGGCGTGCGCAGCGGGAGCGGACACGAGGACCGCGCCAGCGACTGCAGCCACGGACACCAGGCCGATGGCCTTGCGTCCCTTGTTGCGGATTGACTTCACGAGTGCTCCTTTGGTGTGCGAGTGGTGCCTCCTGCGGCGCATGGTAAGCACGCACATCGGGCTTTTCCTTGAGTTGCGCAATTCAGTTGTCATGCGGCGTACTGCATCGGGTCAAGCCCGTCACTTGTCTAGACCGGTCGAACTGTTCAGTTGTCTCCCGCACGTACGACACCGTCGTACCCCTGTGTGCAGGCATCTCATCCGCCCATCGCTGAGGCGCCACCGTCGATGACGATGTTGGCCCCGTTGATGTAGGAGGAGGAGTCAGAGGCGAGGAACGCCACGAGCGCGGCGATGTCCTCGGGCTGGCCGATCCGCCGGGACGGCGTGCGGGCCATGAGGCCGGGCACGGGACCGTTCGGGTCGTCGGTGAACTGGGCGGTCTCCGGTGTGCGGATCATGCCCGGGGAGATGGAGTTGGCGCGGATGCCCAGACCGGCGCCAGCGGCAGCGGTGTGCATCGTGAAGGCGATGACCCCGCCCTTGGCGGCGCCGTGCGGGGCCATCGGCACGAACTCCACCCCGCGCATGCCAGCAATGGAGCCGACATTGATGATCGCTCCACCTCCGCGCGCGACGAGGTGCGGCCACGCGGCGCGGGTGCAGTGGAAGACGATGTGGAGCTCGTTCTGGATGGTGAAGTACCAGTCGTCGATCGGCAGCGAGTCGATCGGGCCGTGGCGCAGCGCGGACGCGTTGTTGTAGAGCACGTCGATCCCGCCGAACTCCGCGACCGCCGCCTGCACCCAGGCGTCCGCACCCTGCTGATCCGACAGGTTGACGGGAGCGAGCGCAGACATCTGTCCGCCGGACTCGCGCACCAGGCGGACGGTCTCGTCGCTGGCCGCGGTGTCGAGGTCGGCGCCGAAGACCCGTGCGCCCCGGGAGGCGAGCTCGATGGCGACGGCACGCCCGATGCCGCGGCCCGTGCCGCTCACCAGGATCACCTTGCCGTCAAGCGTGCACATCTGGCCGTCCCCCTCTCTCGTTCTCTCGCGCCGGTCCGACTACCGCGCCGGGAGCGACAGCAGGCGCTCGGTCTCTTCGACCGAGGCGATGGGCAGGTCCAGGGCGCGGGCGAGGTCGGCCGTGCGGCGCACCAGCGGAGTGTTGCCGCGGGCGAGCTCACCCTTGCGCACGTAGAGGGTGTCCTCCAGGCCGGCGCGGGCATTGCCGCCCAAGGCCAGGCCGATGGCGGTGAGCTGCAGGTTGGCCTTGCCGATGGCGATGATCTGCCACACGCAGTCCTTGGGCAGCCGCTCGACCATCATCACCAGGTTTGCCGGCGTGGCCGAGGCACCACCGGCGACGCCGAGCACGATGGAGAACTGCAGCGGCTCGGCCAGCAGACCCTCGTCGTACAGCCGCATGACCGCGTCGAGGTGACCGGTGTCGTAGACCTCGAGCTCGGGCTTGACGTCGAGCTCGCGCATGCGCGCGGCCAGCCGGCGCACGCCGTCGGGCGGATTGCGGAACTCGCCCTTGCCGAACGACATCGTGCACGGGTTGAGCGTGGCCATGCGCGGACGCAGCTCGACGAGCTTCTCGCGGTCCTCGAACGGCACCGAGAGCCCGACGCCGGTCGACAGCTGGATGTGGATCGGGCAGCGCTCGGCGATGAGGTCCATCGTGCGCTGCGCGATGCCCAGGTCGGCCGTCGGCATCTCGTTCTCGTCGCGCAGGTGCAGGTGCGCGACGCTCGCCCCCTCCAGGTACGCCTCGTGCACTGCCGCCGCGATCTCCTCCGGACTCGTCGGCAGGTACTCGTTGTCGGCCTTGAAGGCGATCGGGCCGGTCGGGGCGACCGTGAGGACGACGCTCATGCGGCCGGCTTCGGCGGATTGGCGATCGACACCGCGAGGATTGCGTCGGAGTCGGACTCGTTGACCAGTTGCCGGACGTCACCCTTGGACAGGTGCACCGAGTCGTACGGGTTCAACGTGATGACCTCGTCATTGGCGCGCAGGACGAACTGCCCGGCGACCACCAGGTAGATGGACTCCCCCATGACCTCCGACGGGCCCGCCGATGATCCGGGCGGGTACACCGAGAGGCCCAGCCAGAACCCCTCAGTGGGACCGACCTCCATGCCCTGGAGGCGCCGACAGTCGACGCCCTCGTGGAAGGGCGGCGTGTAGGGAACGGCATCGGCATGCCGGGTGACGCGCATGTCAGTTGTTCCCCGTCTCGATGCGGTAGGTGCCCGTGGGGTCGGTGATCGCGACGAGCCGCACGATGCAGCCGTCGCCGCCGCGCCAGCGCCACGGGAACGCCGCGAAGGTCACGCGCTTGCCGGTGACCTTGTCGACGTCGCCGCCGACGTTCTCAAAGCCGTAGATGCCGTGGGTGAGGATCTCGCGGTGGCACGGCTCCCACAGGGCGAACTCGTCGGCGACCTTCTTGCCGGTCTCCTCCTCGTACTCCTTGCAGGCCCAGGGCAGCAGGCCACCGGCGGCCTCGGCCGGGCCGTGCGGGCCGATGGCCGTGGCCAGCGGATGGTCCAGCGCCTGCGTGTCGGTGCCCACGGCCTTGACGCCCTTGGACACGAACCACTCGCCGGCCTCCTTGTAGAAGCCCGGGCTGTAGGCGTAGTACTCCGCGCTGTCGGCGTACTTGTGGTGCCAGCCGGTGTTGACGATGACGATGTCGCCGGGGCGCACCGGAGTCTTCTCGGCGGCCTTCTCCAGGTGCTCGGGCATGATCTTCTCCCACTTGCCCATGGGCACGTCGAGCACGACGCCGGTGCCGAAGAACGCGCTCAGCGGGATCTCGTCGAGCAGCGGCGTGCCCTCGACGACGTGACCCGGGGCGTCGATGTGGGTGCCGGAGTGCATGACCGTGGTGATCTTCTGCGTGAGCACGCGGCTCTTGGCCATGCCGTGCAGCCGCTCGATCTTGACGTCCTCGAAGTAGGGCCAGCACGGCTGCCCCAGACCCCACGAGTGGGAGAGCTCGACGAACTCCAGCTGCGACTCGGCGTCGCCCAGGGGCCAGGTGTAGGACATGACTTTCCTCTCGGTGTGCGTGCTACTTCGCGGGGGACAGTTGGGAACGGACGTGTGCGGCGAGAAGGGTGGCCGCCTGCTCACGGGATCCCGGCGGCCAGGCCAGGAACCCCTGACCGCTCTTGGCGCCCAGCTCGCCGGCCGCGACCTTGTCGCGCAGGAGCGGGCTGGGATGGGGATCGGAGTTGATGCTGGGCAGGACCTGCTCGTGGATGGCCAGGGTGAGGTCGAGCCCGACGTAGTCGGCGTTCTCGATCGGGCCCATCTGCGCCAGGCGCAGGCCGATGGTGTTGCGCACAACCAGGTCGACGGTCTCGGGATCGCACACGCCCGACGCCACGAGGTCGATGGCCTCGCGCCACAGCGCGTGCTGCAGCCGGTTGCCGACGAAGCCCGGCACGTCGCGCTCCACGCGCACGGCCAGCTTGCCGGCGCGCTCGAGCACCTCGACCGCCGCGTCCATCGACGCCGTGGAGGTCTGCGCGCCGCGGATGACCTCGACGATGGGGATGAGGTCCGGCGGATTCCACCAGTGCATGCCCAGGGTGCGGTCGGCCGCGGGCAGGCCCTCGACGATCGCGGAGATCGGGATGACCGAGGAGTTGCTGGCCAGGAGCGCCTGCGGCGCGGCGGCACGCACCTGCGCGAACAGCGCCTGCTTGGCCGCAAGATCCTCGACGATCGCCTCGATGACGAGATCGGCGTCGGCGACCGCGTCGGCGAGGTCGGCGCCGGCGGTGATGCGCTCAGGAGCGTCCGGCACCATCGCGCGCGCGTCGGTGAGCGCGGACTCCAGCACCTGCGGCTGCGCGTCGGTGAGGGTGACGGTCAGGCCTGCGGCGGCCATGACCCCGGCGATGCGACGACCCATGAGGCCGGCGCCGATGACGGCGACCGACCCCACCGGGGACGCATCGGGCGTCAGCACGCCGTGTAGCCCCCGTCGATGTAGAGCACCTGGCCGGTGACGAAGGATGACGAATCGCACAGCAGGTAGATGAGCGCGCCGACGAAGTCCTCCGGCTCGGCGAAGCGCTTGAGCGGGATGCGCGCGAACATCGCCTCGCGGGTGGCGCGGCCCTTGTCGTCGTCGGCGTACATCCACGCGGTGAGCTCGGAGCGGAAGACCGTGGGGGCAAGGACGTTGCAGCGGATCTGGTGCGGGCCCCACTCGGCCGCCAGGGTCTTGCCCAGCAGGTCGACGGCCGCCTTGGACGGGCAGTAGGCGGTGTAGCCCGCGGGGTGGCCGAGCTTGCCGCGCGTGGACGACACGAGCACGACCGATCCTCCGCGACCCTGGCCGATGAGCACCGGCGCCGCAGCCTTGGCCATGAGCCATGAGCCCTTGACGTTGGCGTCCATCACCGACTCCCAGTCCTCCACGGACTGGTCCTGGATGAGGCCGACCTTGTTCATGCCGGACGCGATGAGCATGCCGTCCAGGCCGCCGAAGGCCGACACGGCCGCAGCAACGATGGCTTCGGCATCGGCGAGTTCGTCGGGACGACGCGCGACGATCGTGCTGCGACCGGCGAGCTCGGGCAGTGCCGCGAGTTCCTCCAGTGCAGCGACGTTGCCACCGGCAAGGGTGACGTTCGCGCCTGCGGCCCCCAGGGCCTTGGCGGCCTCCGAGCCCATGGCACCGGAGGCCCCGGTGACGATGACGGACTTGCCCTCAATGGAGAAGCGCTTCGCCGGATCAACCATGGCCGGGACTGTAGGGACGGCCATGGGCATCGTCAAGGGGTTTCTCCCATATTGCGGGAGGTTTCTCCTGCTCAGCGGGAATTAGTCGGGAGAAACCCTCGTGGATGGGGCCTGGGCGGGTTAGCATCGCCCCGCACGCCGACCTCGGGAGCCCCCATGCCGATCGCCCGCCTGGCCCGCGCCAGCGCCCTGTGCCTGGGCCTGGGCGTCGCAGCGCTCTCCCTGGCGGCCTGCACGGTGTCGATCACGGCCAACGACACCGCGGCCCCCTCCGACGCCGGCGAACCCAGCATCGACGCGTCGCAGTCGGCCGCCATCGCCGACACCCTGTCGAACTTCTGCGCCCTGGAGGCCAAGGGCGCCCTGGACTTCATCGCCATCGCCGGCGCCGACGGCGTCAAGGACGGCATCGACCAGTCGATCAAGAACCAGAAGCTCACCGGCCCCGAGGCCGACGCCTGCGTCAAGGCCTGGGTCGACACGCTGCAGTCGTACGGCTACACCTACGACCCGGTGGCCAACACGATCTCCGGCAGCCAGACGGCCACGCCGACGCCGGACGACACGAGCATGCCGAGCGATGCGGCCAACGTGCCGACGGACGCGGCTCCGTCGCCGACTCCTGCCGCGTCCTGACGCAAGCCGCGTCCTCACGCTCGACGTCGTCAGGCGCGCGCGAACTCCACGACGCCCATACCGGTGATCCACGGGTGGATCGGCTCGTAGGCAAGAACCGTGGCCGCGCCCGGCGACGCGGCGGCCGCGGCCGCCACCCAGCTGCGGATCTCATGGGCGCCGTTGCCGGCCAGC
>CAYFLO010000035.1:0-10192 GCA_964343995.1 uncultured Bifidobacteriaceae bacterium | reverse complement strand
GTGTGGGGGCGCGGGGGAGGGGGTCGACGCATCATCGACAGCCGCCTTGGCCGTCCGTCGCGTTGCCACGTGCTGACCGCCCTTCGCCACCCTCCTGCTCGTGGGAGTCTGCCACGCCCGGTGCGGCCGCCTGACAGGATTTCGGCATGGCCCCCCGCACGATCATGTTTCTGCGACATGCCGAGAAGCCGGCCGACCACGGGGCTCCGCACGGGGTGGACCAGCACGGGCAGCCCGACGACCACTGCCTTTCGGTACGAGGCTGGACGCGTGCGGGAGCTCTCGCCGCCCTCATGGACCATCTGCCATCCGCCGACCGTCCCGGCATGGTCCGCCCGGCCCGAGTGATGGCCACCCGCCCCACGGACGGCTACCGAAGCAAGCGCGAGCACGACACCGCCCGTCCCACCGCTGAGCGGCTCGGGCTGGACATTGACGACGCCTACGCCCACGACGACACCGCAGCTGCCGCCGCAAGCCTCCTGGCCGACGACCGCGACACCCTCATCGTGTGGCACCACGGCTCCATCCCTGAATTCATCGGTCACCTGCCGCTGGCCGCGGGGGTCTCGGTGCCCACGGCATGGCCGGACGACCGCTTCGACCTGGTGTGGTGCCTCACCGCTGACGGGCACGGCGCCTACACGTTCTCGACCGCCAATCAGGACCTCATTGCAGGGGACCAGCCGGCCTCGGCGACCTGAGAAATCCCCCCAAATCGCCCACCGCGTGCCGGTTATGCTGAGGGCCGTTTCGCCGCCGCCCCCAGGAGTTCGCCATGTCGCAGGATCCGGAGGCGTCCCCGGGCGCCACCGATCCCGTGGAGCCCGCCGGAAACTCCGAACCCACTGGCGCTGATGGTCCAACCCAGCCGACCCCACCGCAGCCGGCACCCCTGGGCGTGATCCCGCCCCTCGTGCACCTGGACCGCAACCACGCCTTCGTCGAGCCCGGGCAGGCGGAGCGCGTCGACCTGACCGTCCGCAATGTCAGCGGAATCGTCGAGAGCTACAGCCTCACCGCCATCGGGCCGGCCGCGCCCTTCGTGGAGATCCTCCCCGATGAGCTCTCGCTGTTCCCCGGCGACGAGGGCACCGCCTCGGTTTCGCTGCGTCCCCCCCGCGTGCCCACGGCAGTGGCTGGCGACTACGTGATCGGCATCCGGGCCCTCTCACACGTCACCCGAGACTCCGCCGCCACCGGCGAGATCGTTGTGACCGTCGCACCCTTCTACTCGAGTGCTACCGACGTCTCGCAGACCACCTTCGCCGTGCGCACCAAGGCGACCACGCAGGTGCAGATCATCAATCGCGGCAACTCCACGGTCACCTACAGCGTGACGGCGTCCGATCCCGACGGCTACATGACCGTCAGCATCCAGAATCCGACCGTCACGCTTGCTCCCGGTGACTCCATCTGGATCCCCATCACGGTCAAGATGGCCCCCAAGCTCTTCGGCACCACCAACGAGAATCGTTCGGCGCTGGTTGAGGTCATTCCGGTCCTCAACGCCGACACCGACACCCCCATCATCGACACGGAACCGCTCCAGCAGCGGGTCACCGTGCTGCACAAGCCGATCATCCGGCTGCGCATGGGCGGATTCGGCCGACTCATCCTCATCTTCACGATCCTGGCGCTTATCGCCGGCGTCATCTGGGCCAAGTACCGGGCATCCGTACCGCCGGAGAACATCGGCGCACCCGTGGTACCCGCCCAATTGGTCGCCACGGTGAACGATCAGAACCAGCCCATCCTCACGTGGAATGCATCGGCTGGCGCCAGCGGCTACACCCTCTACGCGGTGGGTAAGGCAGGCGACCCCGTGAGCACGGCAACAGCATCTCCGCTGGGCCCCGTGACGATCAGCCCCGTCGCCAACGCCAGCGGACGCTCATCAACACGAGCGACGGCGTCGGCGACCTCCAGCACAGGCACCCCTCCCGCGTCACCAGCCACGTCACCGTCATCCCCGAGTCCCTCACCGAGTCCGACACCGACCTTGAATCGGGCGACACCCTTGTGCAACAACTGCACGGAGGTGGGCACGGTCGATGGTGGCACGACGCGGTTTGTCGTCACCGATGCCCCGTCGGGAATCAACTGCTACCGCATCGCGGCAAAGGCCGGAACAATTCAGTCGCTCTACAGCCCGGAGACCTGCGTCTTCGTCCCCGGACCGACGATGGTGGTCGACGCCAGCGGATCGCCCGTACTGGGGCCTGACGGTCAGCCCGTGACCACCACACCGCCGACACCACCTGCCCCCGCACCGACGCCGACTCCTCCCCCGATCGCCCCATGCCCGCCGATCGACGTCTCGGCACATGCGCTCACCACCGGCGGGATCGCATTGGTGTGGAAGAAGACAGACGTGCCACCCAAGGGATTCGTCGCACCTGCGCCCAGTGCCGGTGCCTCGCCGAGCGCGTCCGCGTCTCCGACGAAGAAGAAGGGCAAGAAGACCAAGCCGGCTCAGGTGTGCGACCCCGCCAAGGAGCTCACCGGATGGACCGCACAGCGGCAGGTGTTCACCGGCTGGTCCGACGTGGTGCCCAATGGGCAGCCCAACGACACCGCGATGGAGATTGGCGGCCTGGCCGACGGCACCCAGTTCTGCTTCCGGCTTCGCGCCAACGCCGCCGACGCGAACTCGGTCTACGCCAAGATCGTGTGCGCGACGACCGCCGGGGAAGCACCATCCGCAGCCGCGTCGCCGTCAACGGCACCGGCTCCGAGCGACGCCCCTGCCGCGGCCTCGAGCCCGTCACCCACGCCCTGACGCGTCCGGGGCCTACTTCCCCACCGGCACTCCTGGCAGTGTGGGCACGCGCGGCCCGTTCTGGAAGGCGAAGATCTTCGGCGGCTGTGGAACCTCGATGAACTGCACGCCGCTGATGGCCACCTCGCCAATTCTGTCGGCGGATCCTTCGCGTGGTGGGTACACCGAGTCGATGCGCATCTTGATCTGCTGGGTGGTGACGTCGTCGAATCGCAGCAGTTGACGGAATTCCTCGGACGAATCGAGAGGATTGAGGGTGCGCTGCACGGACGTGCCATCGTCGAAGGTCAGGGTGATGTCCTTGGGGGTCGCCAAGGCACGGCGGTCGAACTGCTGATTCTGGATTCCGGGGTAAATGACCATGCGGTTGATGAGCGAGGGCTCGTCGAGGGTCCACACGATCTCGATGCCGGTGCCGTAGTCAGGGAGATCCGCGGACACCCAGAAGGTGCGCACGTCGGCGTCCTGGAGGGCTGTGCTTTCTATCCCGTCGATCGTGGATGACGTCGTCACCTTCGTCACCGTGGCGCGCGTGCCGGAGTACGGGTCGATCCACTGGTTGATGACCTGGAAGGCGCGGGTCATGCCGAACTGCACGCGCATGGCCCCCGGACCGAAGAAGGCGAAGATGATGGCACTGGCCGCAATGCCCGCGATGGTCAGACCCATGACCACATTGCGCCAGCTGCCGCTGAGGCGCCGGCGCTTGCCCTTGGGCTTGTCACCCTGCTGTCCCTGCTCGTGCTCCTCGACCAGGGAGTAGGCGATGATCGGTGGCGAGACCACCGCGCCCGGCAGCATGGCCGTGCATGCCTCGCAGTAGTGCGCTTCGCGCACGTTCAGGTGACCGCACTCCGCACATTCCTGGCTGCGCACGATCGCGGAAGGGTCCAGCAGCGCCGCGGTCTTCTCCTGGGTGACGTCGACCAGCTGCGGGGCGTGCGACTGGATGCTGTCGATCTCGGGCTCGGACGTCGGCACAGGCTCCGCCTCCGCAACCACCGGCTCAGGCTCCAGTTCAGGCTCGACCTGGCTCTCCTCGAAGGCACGCTGATCGGGGATGGTGACGAACCACCAGAACACGAGCAGGCAGATGAGAGTGAAGAGGGGTGTCGCCCACAAGCCGTCCCAGGAGTGGATGAGGTCGCATAGCAGGAGAGCCAGGGCGACACCGAGCAGAACCGCCAGGAGACAGGCGAGCAGGTTGAGCCCGGGCTGGCGCTTCCAGCTGCGGCACCACAGTCCCCAGCGGCTGGATGCCTCCTGGTGCCGTGTCTGGGTCTGGGCCGTCACCTGCTCGACGGTCTCCCCCACGGCTACCGCAATCGGACCCGGGGCGTGCTCCTGCTCCATCTCGACCGCGTCTGCCGACGGTGCGGCATCGAGAGCATTCCCCTCGATCGGCGGAGTGACGGCGCCGTTCGTCGAGTTCTCCGGTGCGGGCGAGTCCGCTGCTGGTTCGGAGATTCCCTCCGGCCCAGCCTCCCCGGGTGGATCCGGCTGCCAGGGCGGCATCCCGGCGAACTCCAGATAGGCGCGGCACTGCGGGCAGTGCGGTCCCCAGGGCACCACCGAGTCGCACTTGGTGCAGGTGATGTCCGGGTGGGTGAGCGTGGACATGTCGGTCAGCCGTTCACCACGGACAAGGAGACATGCGCAGGAACGACTGTGCGCGCGATGCGTGCGATGCGCTCGAGTTCTGCCTCACCCGGAGTACGCGGACGCACGGTGACGACGACGGTCATATCCGAGGGCTCGCTCCAGCTCTCAGGGTCGGTGGGCTCCGTGGAGACCATCGTGGTGCCGGAGTCGGTGATCGTCATCGACGACACCTCCTCGGGCAGAAGTCGGTCACTCAGCGCAGCGGCCGTACCCGCCCACTTGGCGCGGAAGGACGCCCGAGACACGTCGCGACGAAGGGTGCTCTCGGTCCAGACATCGTCCATGGACGCCAGCACCCACTCCCCCATGTAGCGGACCATGTCAACGGGGGCCAGGTGCGGATCGAGGTAGGCGTCGAACGAGTCGAGAACGCTGATCACGGGCGCGATGACCTCGTCGAGGGCGTCAACGAACTGCACCACCATGGGATCGTCCTGCAGCATGCCCGGCATCTGCGTACGCAGCGGGAACGGGCTGCGCAGCCCCGGAACCGCCCCGCGATGCGGGGGTGGCGAGTCGACAATCACCGGGTCGGTCATGTGATCGACTCCAGTTCGTTGCCGATGCAGAAGATGAGCTCACGGGCGTCCGGCTGGATTCGATCCGTGGGATCGCCACGCAGCCCCGACACCACGTCGACCGGCACGAGACGAACGACGTCGACATACGCGACCCCACGCACGCGCTGGATCACCGCATGGGCATCGCCCGCGAGCAGGGCTCGCCCGTAGGGCCAGCCCGTGCCCGCATATCCGCCATGCGTGGGATGCATGAAGGCGTGCAGGGCCGCGTCGACATCCGCGAGCACGCGGTCGCGCTGTGCTCCTGGCTCCAGCGCGATGCGGGCCACCACTGCTGCACCCAGGTACTTCGGCGGCTCGATGTGCACGATCGCCCCGAGCGGACGGCGGGCATCGATGTAACGGGCCACCTGCTCCAGAACCGACGGACGCGGCTGAAGCAGTTCGAAGTCGCGCACGACATCGGGCACCTGTGGAACCACGTGGATGAGCACGTGTCCGGGCTTGCCCAGCGTGGTGCCGTCGATGCAGTCCACGCGCGCGAACCCGGGAGCGGCCAGCGCGGTGAGGAGCTCGTAATCACGAGCCGTCACTGCACGCATCTGGGTGCGCACGGTGATGGCGGCGCGGTCCTTGACCCCGGCGAGGGTCTCGGCATCCATGCCTCCGGTGGCCGCGTGCGGGTTGGTCACCCGCGACACGAAGGGGATCGACGACTGCAGGACCGTCAGGGTGTTCTCGTCGACGTTGCCCTGAACTCCGCCACCCACCAGGTAGCGAGGCACCCGTACCGTCGCACCCGCGATCGGCGTGGCGCCGTACAGACGCACGCCGCCCTCGGGCAGACGGATCATCGGACCGAAGCGCAGTTCGCCGGACACCTCATCGATCGTCACGTGCCGATCCAGCGGGCCGGAGTCAGCGAAGCTCTCGACCCGGGTCCACTCCTCCCACCCTTGGGGTGTGCTCACCTCGACGATCAGGCCATGCTGGCCCGAGACGAGCGGGTACCTGCTCACCTGGAGGCGATCACCGGGGGTGCCGGTGCAGATCCCGATGATGTCGTCCTCGATCGCCTCGCAGTGCGCCGCCTCAACCCGGCCACCGATCGTGGTGACCTCGATGGACAGGATCTCCGGCGTGCGGGTGTAGCGGGGCTGGTCACCCACCGTCTCCACGACGTGGATCCGCAGCCACGCCGCCGTGATGCCACCGAGAGTGGAGCGCTCCTGCTTGGGGATGAACACGTCGATGAGTCCGTCACGGTTGAAGCCGCCGGTCTCGTCCGCAAGGATCTGGGCGGCGATCCACTCGCGGCCGTCCCACACCTCGGCGGCCAGGGGCGGCCGCTTCGGGTCGACACCGATGCCCTCGAATCGGTCGTCGGCGTTCACCTGAAGTCGGACGAAGCAGTCCGAGGCGGTCTGGCTGAAGCCGACGTACACGGCATCACCGACCTGGGGGACCGGGGAGAACAGCGGGAACTGGGTTCCGCGTGCGGTCGCCTCCGCGGGGGCGGTGTAGGCACCGTCGACAGTCTTGGTGAGCACGGCTGAGGTGCGGATGACGGGGATGACCAGGTCGCGCGACGTGGTGAAGGTGGTGGCGGGCTCGACCGAGGCCCGGATGGTCGACACCTCCGAGCCGCGTGGAATCACGACGTCGATCTCCTGCGCGATCGACAGCCAGAAGTCGACCGGGGCGACGGCCGCGGACGGCGGGATCATCCGCTCGCCGAGCAGCTCCAGGAACTTCACGTAGTGCAGGTCCGGCACCTGGTTGAGGCGGAAGATCAACTGGTCGACGAGATAGGCGAAGGTCTCGATGAGGGTGACACCGGGGTCCGACACGTTGTGGTCGGTCCAGTCGGGGTTGCGCAGCTGCACGAGCCGCTTGGCCTCATCGACGAGGTCCTGGAACCCGCGGTCGTCCAGGTTTGGCACGGGAAGCGTCACGGCTGCTCCTCAGACGGAATGACATAGAACGGGACCAGGAGGTTGCGGGGGTCGTAACTGCCCTTGAGCTGGTAGCGCACGTTGATGAACAGTCGTGACGGATCGCCGTCGTGGCTCACGTCGACACCCAGGATGTCGATCCGCGGCTCCCAGCGGATAAGCGACTGCTCCACCTCCACCGCGATACGCGTGGCGAGATCAGCCGTGCTCGGCTCGAACACCATGTCGTGGATCGCGCAGCCGAACTCCGGGCGCATAGGGCGCTCGCCGTAGGCCGTGCCCAGGATGAGCCGCATCGAGCGCTCGACGACCTCGCTGCCAGTGACGAGGGCAAGACCCCCACGCGCATTGATGCGCCAGGGATAGGAGAAGCCACGCCCGGTGAAGGCGGAGTCCGCAGGAGTGCTCAATTGACGTTCACCACCGCTCCCTTGAGGGTGAGCGAGCCGGTGGCCTCGACCTTGACGTTGGTTCCCTTGACCGTCGCACTCGACGTGGCGTCGACGGTCACGTTGGCGCCGGACAGGTTGAGTGCGGAGGCGGCCTTGACCTTGACACTGCCCTTGCTGTCGACCGAGACGTCCTGGGCAGAAACCTTGGCATTCTTCTTGGCGGCGACGTTGACGTTGCCGTCGGTGGTGACGTTGACGTTGCCGTTGCCCTTGGTGATGATCGAGATACCGGCCTTGTCGCTCATGACGATCGAGCAGGTCTGCCCGTTCTTGGTGCGCAGCGTGATGCCGGAGTCGTCGCCCTCGTCATTGAGGATGATCTGGTGCCCGGCCTTGGTGGTGAGCACCTGCTTGACCGGCTTGCCGTTCTTGATGAGCTCCTTGGCACCGACCTTGCCGTCACCCTTGCCGTAGTAGCCGCCGAGCACGTAGGGGGAGTCGAGCTGGCCGTTCTGGAAGGCGACGATCACCTCGTCCTTGGGAGCGGGCAGCGCCTGCCAGCCCACGCCCTTGCCCGCGCCCATCTGCATGATCGGCGCCCAGCCGGTGATGTAGGAGCGGTCCAGCCACGGCAGGGTGAGGGTGACGCGGCCGCGTCCCTGGGGGTCCTCAATGGAGTTGACGATCGCGGGGTACACGCCGGTGAGCGCCGGACGGTTGTGGGTGTCGCTCGCCAGGCCCGCCAGGGATCGGTCTTCGGCACCCGTGCAGTAGATGGTCGTGACGAAGACCTCGTTGCCGCCGAATTCGTGGGTGATGGCCGACGCGACGTACTTGCCCTCCAGGAAGAGGGCGTCGTCGAGGTAAATGGGCTGGTTGACCTTGGCCGCGGGATGCCCGCGCACGATGAGCTCGATGTCGACCGAGGCGCTCGCCACCCGCTTGGCCAGGCCCTGGGCCAACGCCTTCGCCTCCGCGGCCGAGGTGGCCATGCGCTCCAGTGAGGTGCGGGTGCCGGGGGATTTGGTCTGGTACGCCTTCGGGCTGCGGCGGGCCGTCTGGGTCGAGGTGGCATCCCCCGACGTCGCGGCCGCCGAGCCAAGGGCCGCCTTGTCCTGCTTGGCATCCCATCCGGGCACCACGCCGCTGCTGACGATGCCCAGGCCAGTGACCATGGCGCGCAGCGACAGCATGCGGCCATCGCCCACCTCGAATCCCTTGGGGCGCGTGGCACTGCTGGAGCCCGTGCTCGCCTTGGGAACCTTGGCCCACACCAGCCGGGTCTTGGAGACGGTGAACTCGGTGTAGACCTCGACGAAGCACACGAAGCCGATCTCGCGCGCGAGTCGGCAGACGAAGTCCCAGTCCGACTCGTTCAACTGGACGATGGTCTCGTGGGTGACGCTGGTTGACTGGATCTTGCTGGTGAGGAAGGGGTTGAGACCGCGCTTGGTGGCAATCTCCTTGACGACCTCCGAGTAGGTCTTCTGCTTCCACAGTCGGGTCTTGGTGCCGGACACCATCGCAGCCGATGGATCATGGCACCGGAACACGGTGCGCACACCACTACCCTCGTCGGAGATCATCTCGATACCGGTGATCGAGCCCTTGAAGATGACGTCGCCGAAGGTGTTGCCCTGGGCGTACGCGAAGACGGCGACGTCGTCACCAGGGGAGAAAAGTGAGTACGTGTCCTTGCCGATGGACTGCGGAGACTCCGAGAACTCGATCTCGCAGGACCGCGGGAGAAACGTGGACGCCTCTACGGTGACCCGCGTGATCGAGCGCTGGATCTTTTCGGAGATCTCCTTGCGGTTCTTGAAGATCTTGAACTCGGCCCCGGACTTGTCGTAGTCGTACGCCATCAGTCGTCCTCGTACGACTCGGGCTCGTCGACGTCATCGGGCTTTGACAGGCCGCCGCCCTCGGTGCGCCACGGCAGGATCTCCGGCGACGGCATGCGCAGCCGCCGACCCGTGGTGACGCGCAGCGGGTCGGTGATGCCGTTGTACGTCGCCACGTCGCGCCAGTTCATCGGGTTCTGGTAGGTGCGGTAGGCCAGGTGCGCGAGGGTGTCACCCTGGAGCACCGTCTCGGCCATCTCCGGGGCCAGGCCTCCGGACGTGGGGTTGGTGCTCGACGTCGACGTGGGGTACTGCTTGAGGGACAGCGATCCGATGGCCTTCGATGGTGTGCCGTCGGGTCCGAAGCGCACGATGTCGGCCGACAGGTCGGTGATGTACATGAGGGGTGAGCAGAACTTGCCCCACAGCAGCATCACGAGCGGCGGAGTGCTGGCGTTGGAGAACAGGCCGCTGGAGTAGGCCTCGCACAGGGCCAGCAGCTTCTTCAGGTCGTCCATGACCGAGCGGGGCTTGCCGAAGCCCATGCTGTCGGACAGGCCGAGTCCACCCAGGGCTGCACCGAGAAGACCACCACCGGACGACAGTCCACCGATGAGGCCCCCGGCGGAGAACGGGTCCTTGTTATTGGTCTTGAGCAGGAAGTTGAACGACATCTTCATCGGCTTGGGGCCCAGGTACGACACGGGCCCGGACCCCTTGGCCTTCATGGACTTCTTCTGACGCCAGCTGGACTCCTTCTCAACCCGGATCGAAGCCGGGGGAAGGTAGAGCTCGACGGAGTCGAGCATGGCCGCATAGCCGGCGATCATGGCTGCGGTGGCGTTCGAGACCGCGCCGAAGCCCATGATCGAGGAGAAGCCGGACTGCGAGGCGGTCCAGTTGCTCATGCTGGCGAGCATGCGCGTGGTGACGCCACCGGTGTTGGGGATGATGACGAGCTTGAACGGCTCGACCTTCTCCTCGGTGGCGACGGACTGGTCGATGAGCGGGGTGGCGCCGGAGAACGCCTCGACCT
>CAYFLO010000034.1:0-10295 GCA_964343995.1 uncultured Bifidobacteriaceae bacterium | reverse complement strand
ATGGACGGCCAGCGCTTCGACGGCTTCGGCATCGGGGGAGCGCTGGAGAAGGCCCAGCTCGGCACCATCGTGCGCTGGGTGTGCGAGGAGCTCCCCGTCGATCGGCCGCGGCACCTGCTGGGCATCGGCGATCCCGTCGACGTCTTCACCGCGGTGGAGAGTGGTGCCGACACCTTCGACTGCGTCGCCCCGTCGCGCAATGGCCGCAACGGCACGGTCTACGGACCGTCCGGGCGCTTCCACCTCACCAACGGCAGTTACCGCCGCGACTTCTCACCGATCGAGGACGGCTGCGACTGCTACACGTGCACGCACTACACGCGGGCCTACGTGCACCACCTGTTCAAGGCCAAGGAGATGCTCGCCGCGACCCTGGCGACGATCCACAACGAGCGCTACATCGTGCGCCTGATCGACACCATCCGCGCCAGCATCATCGACGGGACCTTCGCCGACCTCAGGTCGCAGGTGCTCGGCCGTATGTCGGCTCGTGACGCTTGATCCAGCGAATCGTTGGATACGTGATCGGCAGGAGCACGACCTCCAGCAGCGTCTTGTATAGGTAGCCGACGATCACGTAGTTGACGAACTCCGCGCCGGTGATGACGCCGTAGAACGCGATCGTGCAGAACACCAGGGTGTCGGCGAGCTCGCCCACGATGGTGGAGCCGATGAGTCGCACCCATAGGAACCGCTCGTTCGTGATCGCCTTGATGCGCACGAGCACGTACGCATTGAGCAGCTGGCCGACGAGATAGCCGCAGATGCTCGCCAGCACGATGCGTGGCACGAACCCCAGCACCGCCTCGAACGCGGACTGGTTCTCATAGCCGGGCGCGGAGGGTGACACCTGCACGACCCAGAAGGTGAGGGCCGCCAGGATCGCAACTCCGAATCCGGTGAGGACGGCCTTGCGGGCGGCCTTGAAGCCGTAGACCTCGCTGAGCACGTCGCCGATGACGTAGGTGAGGGGGAACAGGAAGGCCCCACCGTCGAAGATCAGCGGGCCGACCTGGATGAGCTTGGTCGCGCCGATATTGGAGATGAGCAGGACGCTGCAGAAGACCGCCAGGATGATCGGGTAGTACCCGCGGGTGGTGAGGGCGTAGTGCACCGGCTCGTCGTGGCGAGCGTGCTGTTCCGACGCGGACATCGGGTCCTTCTGCAGGGGAGTGAGGGCGGGTGGCGCCCCCGGCAGGATTCGAACCTGCGACCTTCGGTACCGGAAACCGGCGCTCTATCCCCTGAGCTACGGAGGCTGGGGCCCGGTCACGATAGCAGCGGGGCGTCTCCCCGCCGTGGCGCCCGTGCGCGAGGATGCGGACGTGACACTGCAGGAGGTGCGCGCGTGGGCGCGTGAGGTGAGCGGCTCGGCCGTGCAGGCGCGCATCACCCTTGCGGCCGGGGGACTGGCCTACTTCGTCGCACTGGCGCTCGCTCCGGCGGCGCTGGCGCTGGGGGCGATCGTCGGGCTGCTCCTCACTCCGCAGCAGGTGCACAGTGTTCTTGACAGCGTCGTGACGCGGCTGCCGCAGTTGGCCTCGATCGGGCCGGTCGTGCAGGGCCTGGTGT
This sequence comes from uncultured Bifidobacteriaceae bacterium, assembly GCA_964343995.1. Classification (GTDB taxonomy): domain Bacteria; phylum Actinomycetota; class Actinomycetes; order S36-B12; family S36-B12; genus JBAWXR01. The sequence goes on along the minus strand of CAYFLO010000034.1, from coordinate 8,723 downwards.
CGACCATCGCCACGGCCTCGTCGACCTCGGTGACGATCGCCACGGTGGTCTCGCTCGTGCTGGCCGTGTGGGCGGCGTCGAACGTGGCCGTGGGCGTGCGCATGGCGCTGGCGCCCCTGTACGGCACCGTGACCGTGCGCGGCGGCTTCGTGCCTCGGGTCATGGCGGCCGTCGCCACGTTCGTCGTTCTCGTGGTGGCCGCAGCCCTGGTGGTCCTGGCAGCGGTGCTCCCGCAGGTGCTCGCGTTCTTCCATGTCGACGTCACGTGGTTGCTCGACAGCCCGGTGGCGGCGGTGGTCGTGCTCACCGCCCTCGTCGTGCTGGTGGCGCGACGGGTGATGCGACGCGCCGGGGGCCTGGCGCGCGGGTGGCGCTCACCGGGGCCGCCGCTGGCCGCGGTGTGGATCCTCGTCGTCACGCTCGGCGTGGGGATCTTCGTGCGCCTGTCGACATCGCTGACCGCCGCCACGGCGATCTTCGGCTCGCTCATCGTCGTGCTCTTGTGGCTGTACCTGTCGTTCCTGGGACTCCTGGTGGCCGCGGTGGTCGACGCCCAGGCGGGCGCGCCTGCGGCCATGCCCACCCCGAGGTTCTGATCACGCGGCAGGTGTGAACCTGACCGCGGGCGGGTATCCCGTCACTGCCGGGAGGGGTCGGGGGACCGCAGTCCCGGCATGAAGCAGGGCCCCCGTCCGATGGACGGGGGCCCTGCGTTGCCGTGGGGGGTGCCGCTTACAGCGGGCGCACCTTGTCGGCCTGGGGGCCCTTCGGGCCGGCCACGATGTCGAACTCCACCGACTGGTTCTCCTCCAGCGAGCGGTAGCCATCGGACTGGATGGCGGAGTAGTGGACGAAGACGTCCGGGCCGCCGTCGGCCTGGGCGATGAAGCCGTAGCCCTTCTCCGCGTTGAACCACTTGACGGTTCCTGTTGCCATAGTGCCTGTCTCCTTGCAGGGAACGACGTGACGGACACCTCGCCCGGCACGGGGCCTAGCCGTTCAAACCGTCGTCCCGTGCCTCGTGCGAGCCACCACCATCGTGCGCTCCGGTCATGACCGGTGAGCGCGACAGCCTTGAGAACCTGGTGCTGATGCAGCCTTGCCTGCTCCAGAGCATAGGGGGTGGACAGGGCCACGGGGGACCCATCGCCTTCCGTGTGCATGGGTAGGCTCCCGGCCGTGACACCGGACGAGGTCGCCGCCCTCGTGGCAGGTGCGGTCCAGGAGGAACTCCAGGAGTCCGGCCAGGGGCAGGTTGCTGTCCCCGAGGTCACCGTCGAACGGCCCCGCAATCGCGACCACGGCGACTTCGCCACCCCCGTCGCCCTCACCCTGGCCAAGGCACTGGGCGTCCCCCCGCGTGACTTCGCCACCCGGCTGGCCGCCCGCCTGGTGACCCGTTCGGGGATCGCCGCCGCCGACGTTGCCGGCCCCGGCTTCGTCAACATCCGGCTGGACTCCGCCGCCCAGGGCGAGCTTGCCCGCACCATCGTGGAATCCGGCGACACGTGGGGACGTGGCACGGCACTGGCCGGTCGCCGCATCAACGTGGAGTTCATCTCCGCCAACCCCACCGGCCCACTGCACCTGGGCCACACCCGGTGGGCGGCGGTAGGCGATGCGCTTGCGCGCGTGCTCGCCGCGGCCGGGGCCGATGTGGCCCGCGAGTTCTACATCAACGACCGCGGCGTGCAGATGGACCGCTTCGGTGAGTCGGTCATGGCGGCCGCGCACGGGCGTCCTGTGCCCGAGGACGGCTACCACGGTGCCTACATCGTCGACCTCGCCGCGCAGATCGTGGCCGACGATCCCGGCATCACGTCACTGCCGGACGAAGAGCAGGCGGTCGCCTTCCGCGAGGCCGCGTACGCCCGCCAGCTCGCGCAGCAGCGCGCCGTGCTCGAGCTCTTCCACACCCACTTCGACGTCTGGACCTCCGAGCGCGCGCTGCACGACACGGGCGCCGTCGAGCGCGGCCTGGAGCGCCTGCGCGAGCAGGGGCACATGTTCGAGCAGGACGGCGCCACCTGGCTGCGCACGACCGACTTCGGCGATGACAAGGACCGCGTGCTCGTCAAGGCTGACGGCGACTTCACCTACTTCGCGTCCGACACCGCCTACTACGTCGACAAGCGGGCCCGCGGGTTCGACCTGGCGATCTACCTGCTCGGCGCCGACCATCACGGCTACATCCACCGGCTTCGGTCGCTGGCCGCCTGCGCGGGCGACGACATGGACGCCACGATCCAGGTACTCATCGGGCAGTTGGTCAAGATCACCAAGGGCGGCCAGGAGGTCAAGCTTTCCAAGCGCGCCGGCACCATCGTCACGCTGGAGGACCTCGTCGACGAGGTGGGTGTCGACGCCGCGCGCTACACCCTCATCCGGTACCCGGTCGACTCCCCGCTCACCCTCGATATCGAGGACATGATCCGCAACACCAACGACAACCCGGTGTTCTACGTGCAGTACGCGCACGCGCGCATCTCGTCGGTGCTGCGCAATGCGGCCGAGCTCGGCATCGACTGGCGTGCGGCCGGCCTGGACCCGGCCCTCCTGGAGCACGAGCGCGAGACCGAGCTGCTCGGCCTGCTCGGCCAGTACCCGCGGATCGTCGCCAGCGCGGCCGAGCTGCGCGAACCGCACCGGGTCGCGCGCTACCTGGAGGATCTCGCCACCGCGTACCACCGCTTCTATGACGTGTGCTGGGTGCTGCCCAAGGGCGACGATCCGGTGACGCCGCTGAACGTGGCTCGACTGTGGCTGTGCGCCGCGGCCCGCCAGACCCTGGCCAACGGGCTGGACCTGCTGGGAGTGAGCGCCCCCGAGCGCATGTGACGCGGCTCCTTCGCCCCCCTCTACTGTGGGGCGCTATGGATCGCGTGTGGCCGACGGGCGCGGAGCTCGATCGCGACGGCGTGCTGCACCTGGCCGGCGTCGACGTGCGCGACCTCGCCACGCAGTTCGGCACCCCGCTGTACGTGCTCGATGAGGACGATGCCCGCACACGTGCGCGCCAGTTCCGCGCCGCCTATGACCGGGCCGGAGCCCACCTGGTCTCCTACGCCGCGAAGGCCCTGTGTGCCACGTCGGTGCTGCGCTGGGTGACCCAGGAGGGCCTGGGAGTCGATGTGGCCACCGGCGGCGAGCTCGCCGTGGCCCTGCGGGCCGGGGTGCCGGGCCCGGAGATCACCCTGCACGGCAACAACAAGTCAGTCGCTGAGATCGAGCAGGCCATCACGGCGGGGGTCGGACGCGTCGTCATCGATTCCTTTGAGGAGCTGGCGCGCGTGGGCGCGGCCGCCCAGCGCGCCGGAATCGTGCAGGCGGTGCTCGTCCGCGTCACCACGGGTATCGAAGCCCACACCCACGAGTTTGTCTCGACCGCGCACGAGGACCAGAAGTTCGGCCTGTCGATCGCCTCCGGAGACGCACTCGAAGCAGTGCGGCGCATCGTGGCGCTGCCGTCGCTGCGTCTGCTCGGCCTGCACTCCCACATCGGCTCGCAGATCTTCGATGCTCGCGGGTTCATTGCCGCCGCCGAGCGCGTGGTCGCCCTCGCGCGCACCCTGCGCGACGAGCTCGGCATCGAGTTGCCCGAGCTCAACCTCGGCGGGGGTATGGGCATCGCCTACGGCCCTGACGACGATCCGCTCGACGTCGACGCCATGGCCGACGAGATCGCCAGCACCGTCGGGCGCCTGTGCGCCGACGCCGGCCTGCCCACTCCGGCGCTCGCCTTCGAGCCGGGCCGCGCCATCATCGGCCCGGCCGGGGTCACGCTCTACGAGGTTGGCACGGTCAAGCCCGTCGCGCTCGACGACGGCACGGTGCGCACCTATATCTCTGTCGACGGCGGCATGAGCGACAACATCCGCACCGCGCTGTACGACGCGCAGTACACCGTCATGCTCGCATCTCGCGCCTCGGCGGCGCCCCTGGTGCTTTCGCGGGTGGTGGGCAAGCACTGCGAGTCTGGCGACATCGTCGTGCGCGATGCGCTGCTGCCTGCCGATATCGCGGCGGGGGACCTGCTGGCCGTGGCGGCCACGGGGGCGTACTGCCGCTCGATGGCCTCGAACTACAACTGGGTGCCGCGCCCGGCGGTCGTGTCGGTGCGGGCAGGGGAGTGCTCAGTGGTGCTGCGGGCCGAGACGATCGGGGACCTGCTGGCCCTGGACCCCGGGGCCTGACGCTTCAGATTCACGCCGCCGGGGTCCAGGACGAGCGGACTACTCGCGCTCGGAGCCAGCGACGAGCCGCTCGGGCTCCGGCAGCAGGCTGCGGGTGAGGCGCCACACGATCACGGCCACGACCGCACCGACGAGCGGCGCGACGATGAACAGCCACACCTGGCCCAGGGCGTTGCCGCCGGCGAACAGGGCCGGCCCGAGCGAACGCGCGGGGTTGACCGACGTGCCGTCGAGCGGGATGCCCACGAGGTGGACGAGGGTGAGGGTGAGGCCGATGGCGATGCCGGCGAAGCCGGGGGCGGCCACGCGCTCGGTGACCAGCAGGATCACCAGAACGAAGGCACCGGTGAGCAGGACCTCCAGCACGAAGGCGCCGCCCATGTTGATGGCGCCGTTGTCGTAGGAGTTGGTGCCCAGGCCGCCGGTGTAGTCGGTGACGCCGAAGGCGGACACGAACAGCTTCAGGACGGCACCTGCGGCGATGGCGCCGAGGAACTGCACGATCCAGTAGGCGACGGCCTCGTTCGCGGGCATCCGGCGACCCAGGAGCATGCCCAGGGTGACCGCGGGGTTGACGTGGGCGCCGGAGACCGGGCCGAAGGCGTAGGCGATGCCCAGAAGGACCAGGCCGAAGGCCAGGGCCACACCCACGATGCCGTTGCCGGGGCCGTTGCCCCCGGTGCCGACCTTGGCGGCGATGCCGAAGACGGCGGCGCCGACAGCGAGGAAGACCAGCAGGAAGGTGCCGACGAACTCGGCGATGAGTTTGCGCGTCATGCGCGTCACGCTAGCCACGCCGGGGGCGTTCGGGCCGTCGCGACGCGCACCTGAGAGGCTTGGGTCATGCAGCCGATCCGCGTCGCCCTCCTCGGTGGAGGCACCGTGGGTTCGCACGTGGCACGGCTGCTGGTGGAGAACGCCGACGAACTCGCCTCCCGCGTGGGAGCGCCGCTGGAGCTCACCGCGGTCGCTGTGCGCGACGTTGCCCGTCCGCGCACGGGGATACCCCCGCATCTGATCACCGACGACGCTGCTGCAGTCGCGGCCAGCGGTGCCGACATCGTCGTCGAGGTCATCGGCGGCATCGAGCCGGCACGCAGCCTGCTGCTGTCGGCGATCGCCCACGGTTCCAGCGTCGTCACCGCCAACAAGGCGCTCCTGGCCTCCGACGCCCAGGCCCTGTACGCCGCCGCCCAGGCCGCCGGCGTCGACCTGTACTTCGAGGCCGCCGTGGCCGGCGCCATCCCGCTCATCCGCCCCCTGCGCGAGTCGCTCGCGGGCGACCGCGTGCGCAAGATCCTGGGCATCGTCAACGGCACCACCAACTACATGCTCACCCGCATGCACGAGGACGGCTCGGAGTACGCCGACGCCTTCGCCGAGGCCGGTGCGCTGGGGTATCTCGAGGCCGACCCGTCGCTGGATGTCGACGGACACGACGCCGCGGCCAAGGCCGCGATCCTTGCCGAGCTCGCGTTCCACACCCGGGTCACCCTCGACCAGGTGCACGTGGAGGGCATCAGCGCCGTCACCGCCGCCGACATCGCCGCGGCCAAGGCCATGGGCTTTGTCATCAAGCTCCTCGCTGTTGCCGAGCAGACCGACGAGGGTGTCATCGTGCGCGTGCACCCGGCGATGGTGCCGGCGGCGCACCCGCTGGCCAGCGTCAACGGCGCCTACAACGCGGTCTTCGTCGAGGCGGAGTCGGCCGGGTCGATGATGTTCTACGGCCGCGGCGCGGGTGGCCCCGAGACCGCCAGCGCCGTGCTCGGCGATGTCGTCACCGCGGCCCGCAACCGGGTGCGCGGCGGGCGCGGCCCGGGTGAGAGCATCCACGCGGCGGTGCCGGTCATCGGCATCGGCGCGGCGCGCACGCGCTACTACGTCAACCTGTCGGTGAGCGACCGTCCCGGTGTGCTCGCCACGATCGCCCAGGCCTTCGCCGAGCACGGCGTGAGCATCCAGGTCGTGCGCCAGGACGGGCACGGCGCCGATGCCAGCCTGCTCGTGCGCACCCATATGGCCACCGATGCCGCCCTGCGCAGCACCGTGGAGCACCTGCGCGGGCTCGATGCCGTGCACGCCGTGCTCGGTGTCATGCGCGTCGAGGCCGAGGCGGGGGAGTAGCGATGGCGCATCAGTGGCGCGGCCTCATCGAGGAGTACCGCGATCGCCTTCCGGTCAGCGCGGCCACCCCGGTGGTCACGCTGCGCGAGGGTGGCACGCCGCTGGTCTACGCCTGCACTCTCAGTGAGGCCACGGGCTGCGAGGTGTGGCTGAAGTACGACGGAGCCAACCCCACCGGGTCGTTCAAGGACCGCGGCATGACGATGGCGATCTCCAAGGCGGCCGAGGCCGGCTCGAAGGCGGTCATCTGCGCGTCGACCGGCAACACCTCCGCCAGTGCGGCGGCCTACGCCACCAAGGCCGGGATGACTGCCGGCGTGCTCGTGCCCGAGGGCAAGATCGCCATGGGCAAACTGGCGCAGGCGGTCGTCCACGGTGCCCGCATCCTGCAGCTCGACGGCAATTTCGACGCGTGTCTCACCATCGCCCGCGAGCTTGCCGAGCAGTACCCGGTCGAGCTCGTCAACAGCGTCAACCCGGTGCGCATCGAGGGCCAGAAGACCGCTGCCTTCGAGATCGTCGACCTCCTGGGTCGCGCCCCCGACATCCACGCGCTCCCGGTGGGCAATGCCGGAAACATCACCGCCTACTGGCGCGGCTACACCGAGTACGCGCGCGACGGCGTCGCGTCGTCGCGCCCGCGCATGTGGGGCTTCCAGGCCAGCGGTGCCGCGCCGATCGTCCTGGGCCATCGGGTCGACGAGCCGGAGACCATCGCCACCGCCATCCGCATCGGCAATCCCGCGTCGTGGCAGCAGGCCGAGGCGGCGCGCGACGAGTCCGGCGGCCTCATCGCCGCGGTCACCGATGAGGAGATCCTGCGGGCGTATCGCATGCTCGCCGCACAGGAGGGCCTGTTCTGCGAGCCCGCCAGTGCCGCATCGGTGGCCGGTGTGCTCAAGGCGTCGCAGGCCGGTCAGCTCGACCGCGGCCAGGTCATCGTGTGCACCCTCACCGGCAACGGCCTGAAGGATCCGCACTGGGCGCTGGAGGGTGCGGGCCAGCCGGAGGTGCTGCCGGTCGACGTGCATGCCGCGGCCGCGGCTCTCGGACTGGCCTAGTCGTGGCCCTGCATCCGCACGCGGTGCGCGTCACCGTTCCGGCCACCAGCGCCAATCTCGGGCCGGCCTTCGACTGCGCGGGCCTGGCCTTCGACCTGCGCGACGAACTCGTCGCGATGGTCACCGACGACCCCGGCGTCCTCGTCGAGGTCGAGGGGGAGGGCGCCGACGAGGTGGCCCGCGACGGCTCGCACCTGGTCGTGCGGGCGATGGCGGCGGGTTTCGCGGCCCTCGGCGAGAGCCCGGCCGGGCTGGTGCTGCGCTGTCGCAATGCGATCCCCCACGGGCGTGGCCTGGGCTCCTCGGCCGCGGCCATCATCGGCGGTCTCGTCCTCGCCCGCGCGCTCACCGTCGATGGCACGCAACGCATGTCCGACGACGACCTGCTTCAGGTCGCGGTGACGATGGAGTCCCATCCGGACAATCTGAGTGCGGCCCTGCTCGGCGGATTCACCCTCTCGTGGCGCGATGACGACGGAGTGGCCGGTGCCGTGAGCCTCGCCCTGCATCCGGATATCGAGGTCACGCTGTGCGTACCGATGGCCACGCTGCCGACCAAGGCCGCACGCGCGATGCTCCCCAGCGCGGTTCCCTTGGCCGATGCGTCCTGGAACGTGTCGCGGTCGGCCCTTCTTGTCCATGCGCTCACCCGTGATCCCTCGCTGCTCATGGAGGCCACGCGCGACCGCCTCCACCAGGACGCACGAGCCCAGGCCTATGCGGACTCCACGGCGCTCATGACGCTCCTGCGCAGCTCGGGCATTCCCGCGGTGATCTCCGGGGCCGGCCCCACCGTGCTGGCGTTCGGCGCGGTCGACCAGGTGGCCGCACCCGGGTGGAGCCTGATGCGCCCGGCGATCAGCCCCGCGGGGGCCCAGGTCCAGGAGCGCCCCGAGGCCTAGTGCTACCCTTGGCCCATCCAGAGGCGGTCTGATTCGGACCCACGTGCCGCAGGCCCTCTTCCCCTGGTTCCCCCCGCACCACCGTGCACCACCGTGATGGACGCCCAGCCTCCGTGCTCGGCGCACTCCCTTTCAAAGGACACCTGTGACACCTCCGCCCCCCGCGGCCGGCACCGACCTGGCCGGCAAGCTCCTGCCCGAACTCAAGCAACTGGCTCAGCAGGCGGGTATCGCCGGCGCCAGCACCATGCGCAAGGGCGAGCTCGTCGCCGCCCTCGCCGCCTCGCAGCCGGCTGCAGCCGAGCGTCGCGGCAACGGCAGCAGCGCTGAGTCCGGCTCCGCCGACCATGGCAGCAGTGACCGTGGCAACGATCGCACTTCCAATGACCGCGGCAATGACCGCGGGAACAATGACCGTGGCAATAACGACCGCGGCAATA
>CAYFLO010000033.1:0-10317 GCA_964343995.1 uncultured Bifidobacteriaceae bacterium | reverse complement strand
GCCATGGGCGCCGACGTCACCATGATCAGTCACTCCCCGGCCAAGGAGGAGGACGCCCGACGCCTGGGCGCCCATCACTTCCTGCTGTCCAGCGACGCGGCTGCGATGAAGGACGCCAAGTACTCCTTCGACGTCATCGCCAACACCGTGTCGGCCGACATCGACATCCGTCCGTACCTGGAGCTCCTGGGCCTGGACGGCACGATGGCGCTCGTCGGTGCGCCGCCGGCGCCGCTGCAGGTGCCGGCCTTCAGCCTGTTCGACCTGCGCCACTCCATCTCCGGCTCGATGATCGGCGGCATTCCGCAGACCCAGGAGATGCTCGACTTCTGCGGCACTCACGACATCGTCAGCGACATCGAGACGATCGCCATCCAGCAGGTCAACGAGGCGTGGGAGCGTGTCGTCGACAGCGACGTGCGCTACCGCTTCGTCATCGACACCGCATCGCTCAACGCCTGACGCACTGCGGTACTAGCCGCGCAGGATCGGCCGGGTGAGGCAGGTCGGGCCGCCCTCGCCGCGGTTGATCTCGCTGGCGTCGTAGACGTGCACCTCGACGCCGTGGTGGCGCAGGGCGGTGGCCGTGGCGTCGTTGCCGCGGGCCATGACCACCACACCGGGGCGCACGGCCAGGATGTTGCAGCCCAAGCTGGCGTAGTCCTCCGGCGGGAGCGACACGATGCCGATGCCACGGGCGTGCAGGGCCTGGATCAGAGCCACCGGCGCCAGCGGCTCGTAGACCACCGCGAGGTCGTCGCGCACGGGCGAGATCACGCTCATGAGGTGCAGGCAGTACTCCGGCCCCTGGTCGTGCGGCATGTCGAAGCTCTCGACGGTGACGCCCTCGTCCGCGAGAACGGCTCGCAGCTGGTCGATCGCCACCTGGTTGGTGCGGTAGGTGCGACCGACGGCGAGCGTGGTGTCGTCGAGCCACAGCATGTCGCCGCCGTCGGCCGTGGCCGGAGCCGTCAGCCGGGCGATCGTCGGCACGCCGCGATCGGCCAGCTGCGTCGCCAGCAGCGGCGGCTCCCCCGCCCGCACCGCCTTTGCCCCGCGCAGTTCGATGGCGCCGCGGCCGGTGACGAACACCGGGTCATAGACGAAGCACGAATCGCACATGTCGTCCTCCGGCGGGAGCACGAGGACGTCGCAGCCGAGGTCGGCGAGCAGCGCGACGAAGGCCGCGTGCTGGTGCTCCAGGAGGTCCAGATCAAGCGGCTGCGCCCAGTGCGCGACCGCGTAGTCCCCGCGCCGCGACGGCGGCCGCACGGCCACGCGGTGCAGGGGTGCGGTCATCGAGCGCACACCGAAGCGATCGGTCATGAGGCTGTCCTCCCGGTGGTCGCGGCGAGGATGCGTTCCAGCCGCAGGCGGTTGTAGCGAAGCACGGACAGGAACATCAGGTTGATGCCCATGGTGATGACGGCCCACAGCGCGACGAGCGCCGGGGTGTCCCACGGCAGGAAGATCAGGATGATCCAGGTGGGCATGCTCAGCCAGTGCACCCATTCACCGCGGCGCACCTCGATGAGGTACTTCTCCAGTGATGCCGGGTCGTTGCCCGGCAGTTGACTCTTGCTCTCCCCGCCAAAGGTGTCGCCGGCCTCCGGCAGGTGCCGGGCCAGCCACGGCACATGCAGCCGGCGGTAGAAGGCGGGGGTCTCGAACGGCAGGAAGTGCAAGGGTCCGCGATCGGTGGTGAGCCAGCGCGAGGGCCAGCGCGGCGCGGGGCCGCCGATGAGCCCGTGGATGACGGCGAGGACGGCGAGGTTGCCGACGTTCATCCAGACGACCTGCCACACCGTGTATCCGGCGATCGTCATGCGGCCTCCGCCTCGTGCGCACCCGACGTCGGCGTCGGGCCCGGACCTCCTGGGCGGCGAGGGAGGGATTTGAACCCCCGGAGGGTTGCCCCTCGGTCGCTTTCAAGGCGACTGCAATCGGCCGCTCTGCCACCTCGCCATGCGGTCGCGCGCGACCACGCGCCCACCGTAATGTCCCCCGCCTCCGTCAGGACGCAGACGGGGTCGGCTCTGCCGCAAAGTCGACCGTCGCGCTGTCGGTGGCGATGAGCGACCACGTGGATCCATCGGATCCGGTGAGCACCCAGGAGGGCAGCAGGAGCAGGCTTCCGTCCGGCTGCGGGTACTGGGCCAGCCCCAGGCGAGCATCGGTGACGGTCACCCGCGCCACGGGCACGGTGAGGATCGCGCCCGCCACGCGGGATGCGGATGCGGGTGCGGACGTCACGGCGGACGTGGCGGGTGACACCGCGATCGGCGGGAGCGCCGACCATGGCGCGACCCGGGAGCGATTGACCGCGAAGCGCGCACCCACGACCGCAACGTCGGGGATCTCCTGGAGTCCTGCGGCCACACCGGTGGCCGCGATCACCGAACCGGATCGACCGGCGGTCACCGTCCAGGCCAGGGCCGTGCGTTGGCCGTCCAGAAGCTGCCAGGCCGTGACGCGCACCCCACCGTTCACGCGTTCCACCTGCCAGTCGACGTGAGCGGTGTCGACGCCGATCCCGTCGAGGACGCCGCGGGCGAGGTCGACGGCTTGGGCCTTCGTGGGCAGGGCGCCGACCGGTGCTGCACTCGACGCGGACGCGTCGGCGAACTCCCACGAAAGTCGGGCGTCGCGGTGCACGGTGAGGACGGCGCCAGCGCCGGCAGCGTCGCCCACCACGACCTGCTCGTTGCTCGTGCGCGGTGCTCCCGCGATCCCAAAGGCCTGCGCCAGACGCGCGGCCAGTTTCTCGGGGTCCACGCCCGCGGTGGTGAGCCGGTAGGCGCTCGCGGTCGACGCGGTGTTCGCCAGGCCCGGAGCCGCGTCGAGCACGACGGGCGCTGCGGCGGACGCCGACGCACTCGAGCCGTCCGACGGTGACGATCCCGGAATCGCCGGGGCCGTGGCCACGGGCAGGCTCTCTGCTGCCGGTGAGGCCTCCACGACGGGGCCGCCGGACACGACGATCGCTGGGCCTGGGTCGGTGATGCGCCCGAGCCACCAGCCCAGCGCGAGTGCACCGGCCACGAGCACCACCGCGATCGCCGCCAGAAGGGCGACGCGGCCGCGGGTCACTCGGCCGGCTCCAGCGGGAGTTCGGCGGCAGGGGCAGACATCTGCCGGCGGTCCATCACCAGGCCGACGATGACGAGCAGGAGCGAGACGGCCACGACCGTGGTGACGATCGACGCGACCGAGCTGTGCCGCCACAGTGCGACGACCGCCACGAGCACGGCCAGGCCGCCCCAGACGGTGACGACCGCACGGCGGTCCTCGGAGGCGAGGCGCGCGTACAGGAGCACCTGGACGAGGGCGAAGGCCGAGCCTTCGAGGGCGAACAGCCACGCCTCGGATCCCAGGTGCGTGTACTGGGCACCGCCGAGGATCCGGATGACGAGGTTGCCCAGCACCAGGCTCACCAGCGTGATGACCAAGCCGACGGCGGCGGTGAGCCCGGTGGCCAGGTAGACGGTGCGTCGCGACTGGGTGGAGGCCATGCGCGGGAACAGCACGAGCACGATGGCGTTGGGCAGGAAGAAGGCGATCTTCGCCAGCAGCACACCCACGGAGTACTCACCGGACTGCTGCTCGGTGAGGAACACACGCGCGAGGAGCACGTCGACGTTGGTGAGGGTGAACAGCACGATGAGCGCGTGCAGGGTGTGGCCGAACTCCGCACCCGTGCCCTTGGCGATGCTGCGGCTCCACGCACCGGGGCACGAGATGCGGTACGAGATCACCGCGCCGATCGCGGTGCCGATGAGGATGCCGACACCGACACCGACGACGGAGTCCAGCAGCACGACAGTGACGATGCCGACGACGGCGCGGGAGACACCGTTGACGACGAAGCCCCACGACAGCCGCAGGTGCTCCTCACGTCCCTGCGAGATGCCCATGGCTGCGGAGCCGATGACGACGAAACCGATCGACGCGATACCGCAGGCCACAGCGACCGGCGGGATGGTGAACAGCGCACCGAGTGGCCAGGCGGCGAGCAGGCCCGCGAGCGCGATGACGACGGCTGAAAGCACCGACAACCGGATGGCATCGCCCTCCGCGCGCGTGCGCTCCTGACCGGGCGTTGCGACGGCGACGCGTCGGGCGGTGAGGGCCTGGGTGGCGATGCCGACCGTGGAGATGATGACGAGGATGCCCAGGAGCGCGCCCATGGCGCCGAACTCCTCGGGGGTGAGCACGCGGGCCGCGACCATGCTGAGCAGATAGGCGGCACCGTTGCCGACCAGGGTGGCGGCGCCCACGAAGATCAGCCCTCGGGCGACGGTGCGGCGCTCACTCACCGGCCTACCGTAACGAGGCCCCTCACGCCCCTCGTGCTAGCCCATGTGACGTGGCTGAGCGGTGGGGTTGGCGGGAGTGTGACTCATCCCACGGCCCCCCGGTCATCCGTCCGATATCTGGACGTTACCGTTCCGAGATCGTCGGGATGGCGCTTACCGTCGTCGGGCCCCGGCAACCGTCGGGGGCACGGCTCACCGCCACCGGACCTCGCCCCAGGTCCCCTGACGGAAGGCACGACCCCATGCGACTGCATCATCGACGCGTCATCGCTATTGCCGCCGGCATCCTCGCGGCGACCGCGATTGCCGTGGCTCCGGCCAGCAACGCTGGCGAGGCGGCTCCCGTGGACGTGCCGGAAGGCACCACGTCTGCCCCTGTTGACGCATCTGTCACAGGTGCCACAGATCTCCTCGCTCCGCTCCCGATGACCGCGGGCACGTCCGCTGGCGCCATGGCGTCGACCGAACCGGTCGTCGCCACTGTCGACACCGCGGCCGCCGACGCCCTGCGCGCCCGCGTGCTCGTCGAGGCGCGGACGGCCCAGGCCCAGGCGCTGCGCGCCCGCATCGTCGCGGTCGCACGCAAGCAGATCGGCGACCGCTACCGCGCCGGCGCGACCGGACCGAACGCCTTCGACTGCTCCGGCCTGGTGCGCTTCGTCTTCAAGACGGCAGCCGGCATGGACCTGGCCCACTACTCCAAGGCCCAGTTCCGAAGCGCCGACCGGGTCAAGCTCACCGATGTCCAGCCCGGTGACCTGGTGTTCTTCCTGCGCCACGGCGCCCACCACGTGGGCATCTACATCGGCGACGGCAAGATGATCGACGCTCCGCAGCCGGGCACCCGGGTGCGCGTGAGCCCGATCCGCGGGGACTGGTGGGGACGGCACTACACCGGCATCGGCCGGGTTCTGCCCGCCTGACCCGGCCCAGGCGACCAGCGGGTTCCTGAGGCGAATCTGAGGGCATCAGCCCTTACCGTGCCTTAACCGGACGATGATCGTCCGCAGGCGTGGGTCTGCTGTGCTGGTTCCCGCACCCCACCACCGCACGTGAGGACCCGTCATGACTGCCACCCCCGGCACGCCCGCCGCTCCGCGCGCCCCGCGCAAGGACAAGCGGCACTCCACCCGTGAGCGGGTCATCGTCACCAGCCTGGCCACGGCCACGTGCGTCGGCCTGGTCGGCCTCATCGGCGTGCGCAGTCTCACCGACACTGCGAGTGCGTCGACCGACACCTCCGGCACCGCTGCGGATCAGCAGGCGCAACTCGACCAGCAGGCCGCGAGCCTCCAGGCGCGCTCCGCCCAGCTCGACCAGTACGCCGCGCAGCTCGACCAGTACCGCCAGCAACTCGCGCAGGCCGCGCAGGAGCTTCAGGCCGCGCAGCAGGCCAGTGGCGCTGCCGGGATCGCTGCCACCACCACGACCGACGCCGTTCCGGCGGCGCCCGCCCAGCCCGTCGACACCGCTGCCCAGGCCGACAAGGCCCGCAAGTCGGCGGCGAAGAAGGCCGCCCGCAAGGCAGCCGCCCAGCGCGCCGCTGCCAAGCGCGCGGCCGCCCAGCAGCAGGCCCAACAGCAGGCCCAGCAGCAGGCCCAGCAGCAGCAACTGGTCGCGCCCCAGCCGCTCGTCCAGCAGCCCTTCATCCAGCAGCGCCCGGGACGCACCCACAGCAACTCCGGCGGCTCGTGACCGCGCAGGGGCGCTTCCGGGCGATGGGCACCCGTTGCCACGTCCTGGTCAACGCCCCCGCGCCGCAGGCTCAGCAGTTGGTCGACCTCGCCCAGAACCGCGTCGAGCTGCTCGAGCAGTGCTGGAGCCGCTTTCGGTCCACCAGCGAGCTGTCGACGCTCAATGAGCGTGCCGGCACCGGTGCCGTCGCTGTCAGCGATGACCTGCACACGCTCGTCTCCCACATGCAGCGGGCGTGGGCCGAGACCGACGGCCTGTTCGACCCGACCGTCCTCACCGCGATGCGCGCGTGGGGCTACGACGACGACTTCGCCACGGTGGCGGCGCGCACGGCGGTGACGGCCGCCGTGGCCGCAACGTCCGCACCCGGCATGGCGCAGGTGCGCATCACCGACGACGCGGTGAGCCTGCCCGCCGGCGTCGGCCTGGATCCCGGCGCGATCGGCAAGGGCCTTGCCGCCGATCTCATCGCCACCGACCTGCTGGCCGCGGGCGCCACCGGCGTGCTGGTCAACCTGGGCGGCGACATCGCCCTGGGCGGTGAGCCCATCGCCGATCCCGATACGGACGCCTCCTGGCACATCACCATCGACGACGAGCGCTCCCCCGACACCGTCCTGGAGACGATCGCCCTGCCCGCTCCGCTGGCCCATGCCGGCATCGCGACGTCGACCACGCTCACCCGGCGATGGGCCCAGGGGCGCCGCCACCACGTCATCGACCCGCGCACCGGCGCGATGGGTGCCGACGACCTCGTGCAGGTCACCGTCGTGGCCGCGCAGGCCTGGTGGGCGGAGGCCGCCGCCACCGCCGCCCTGCTCATGCCCTCCGACACCGCCCGCGCCTGGCTCACCGAGCGAGGACTATCGGGCATCCTGCTCACCGCGGACGACAGGATCGGCGTGGGCAGCCTGGAGGTGACGGCATGAGCAACATCCCGCTGACCTGGCTGCTCATTCGCGCCAGCGGCATCACCGCCTGGGGGCTGCTCACCGCGGTGGTGGTGTGGGGGATCCTGCTGCGCACGCGACTGCTCAACCAGCTCACCACGCCAGTGCGCCTGCTCGACCTGCACCGATGGCTGGGCGCCACGGCACTCGCGTTTCTCGCCCTGCACCTGGTCATGCTGCTCATTGATCCGGCCGTGCACTTCACCGTGGTGCAGATCCTCGTTCCCGGCATCGCCCCGTGGAAGCCGCTGGCCGTGGCCCTCGGCACGATCGCGTTCTGGCTGCTCATCCCGGTGTCGATCCTGGGGCGCATCCGCCAGCGCCTGGGCAAGGCCGGCACGAAGGTGTTCAAGCGCGCGCACCTCATCGCCTACGCCGCGTGGCCCATCGCCACCGCGCATTACATCCTCGCCGGCACCGACGCGCTCTCGGCATGGTCGCTCGCGCTCATCATCGCCGGCAGTGCGTGCATCGTGCTGGGGCTCATTGCCCGTGGCTACATCCCCGCGCCGGCACCACGACGCGCCCCCGCACCCGACGGCCGCGTGACGACGCCCTCGGCGTAGTGCGTGCCAGCATGAGCGCGTGAGCGCGCTCGGGCTGGATGCCGCCCTGCCCTGGGAGCAGGCCCGCGATGTCGCCGCCCGCGCCGGGCAGCACCGCACCACCCGCGCGTACGCGCGACTTGATGAGGCCGCCGGCAGCGTCCTGGCCGACGATCCTGATGCCGACAGCGCCGCTACCGACGGCTTCGCGTTCCGTGGCGAAGGCCCGTGGACGGTCGTCGACGCCGCCCAGGGCCTGCAGCCCGGCGACGCCTGCGCGGTGCGCCGCGGTGACGTCGTGCCGCACCACACCGATGCCGTCCTGGCCGCGGAGAACTGCCACGTGCGGGCGTTGGCCGATGGACGCGCCCTGGTCACCGCCACTGACGCCCTCACCGGCCTGCCCGATGACCTGCTGCGCCCGTCGTTCGGCACCGACATCGTGCGCGCCGCCCAGTGGGGCCAGGCCGGGCGCGTACTCGCGCACGCCGGCAGCGTCGTCACCCCCGCGGTGATCGCCGCGGCCGCAGCCGCCGGGCACGAGGAGCTGGAGGTCCTGCGTCCGCCGGTCGTCGGTGTGCTCGTGCTCGGAGCGCGGCTGCTCGATCGCGGCCTGCCGCGCGACGGACGCGTGCGCGACGCCCTGGGCGCCGCCGTCACCGCATTCGTCGGTGCGCTCGGCGCGCGCGGCAACCCCGCGGTGCGCGCCCCCGACACCGAGGCGCTGCTGCTGCGCGAGATCGACGATGCCGCGGTCGACGTGCTCATCACCACCGGCGCGACCGATCCGGGCGCAGGCAGTCTGCTGCGACGCGTGCTGCGCGACCTCGGCGCGCACTGGCTCGTCGACGGTGTCATGTGCTCGCCGGGGGCGCAGGTGCTGCTCGTGCGACTGCCCGACGGGCGCCTGCTGCTGGGGCTGCCGGGCACACCGACTTCCGCGCTCGCGGCACTGGCCACGATCGCCCCGCCGCTCATCGGTGGGCTGCGCGGTGATGCGCCGTTGGGCGACGCCCCGTCCGTACGCCTCAGTGGCGATGTGCCACCCGCCGACGTCGACGGCGACACCGTGCTCGTGCCGGCTCGCGTGCGCGGCGCCGACGTGAGCGTCGCTCCCGACATGCCGGGCTTCGCCCCGTCGGCTGCGCTCGCGATGTGGGCGCACGCCGATGCGATCGCCGTCGTGCCCGCAGGACGACCCCACGAGGCGCGACTGCTCGACGCGTGCGGACGCCCCTGGGGGCCATCTGCGCCCTCTCGCGACACGTGACCGATAAAGCCTACTGACTTACTTGACATTAGGGCGATCGTTCCCTACTGTCCCCGCCATGCACCTGGGCCCCCTCGACCTCGCCCTGTCCCTGGGCGGTCTCATTGGCGGCCTCATGGTCGGCCTCACCGGCATGGGCGGCGCGGCGCTCATCACCCCGATGCTCGTCCTGGTCTTCGGCATCAACCCGGCGGCCGCGGTGTCCAGCGACGTCGTCGCCTCGGCGTTCATGAAGCCGGTCGGCGCCCTCGTCCACATCCGCGAGCGCACCGTCAACTGGGGCATCGTCGCCTGGCTGTCAGCGGGGTCGGTGCCCGGCGTGCTCGTCGGCACCCTCATCTTCGCCAAAGTCCTGGGCACCTCAGACGCGGCCAAGACGATCACCGGCTGGCTGGGCTGGGTGCTCATCCTGGCGCTGGCCGCCATGGTCGTGCGCGGGTGGATCGCCGCGCGCGCGGCCCGTCACCGCGGTGTGCAGGCACCTACCGGACGCGACCAGAGGGTGCGCCCCGTGCTCACGCTCCTGCTCGGCCTGGGCGTCGGCCTCATCGTGGGCATGACGAGCGTCGGCTCCGGCTCGCTCATCGTCACCTGCCTGCTGCTGCTCTATCCGCTGCTGCGTCCGTCGTTCCTCGTCGGCACCGATCTCACACAGGCGGTTCCCATGCTCGTCGCCGGTGCGATCGCGCACGCGGGCTTCGGCTCGGTGAGCTGGGTGGTCGTCGCATCACTTCTCATCGGGCAGATTCCGGGAGTGTGGCTGGGGGCGCGGCTGTCGTCGAGGTATGACGGCCACATCCTGCGCTGGCTGCTCATGGTCGTGCTCGCCGCTACCGCGCTGAAGCTGCTGGGCGTCTCCGCCCTCATCTGCGGGATCATCGCGATCGTCGGCGTGCTCGTCGTCGCCGCACTCATCGTGCGCGAGCGTCGACGCACGCGATTGTTGACCGCTGAACTTCTCTCCCGCACACCGGATGCGTCGACACCGCTGACCCCCACGCCGTAGAGTCGGGCGACCGCGGGGCGCCTGACCGTGCGGCGCCACGATCGACGGGAGCACCGATGCACGCCATCGTCTGCAACGGAGCCGGCGGACCCGACGTGATGGAGTGGGTGCGCGTCCCCGATCCCACGCCCGCGCCCAACGAGGTCATCATCGAGGTCGCCGCCACCGCGGTGAACCGCGCCGATCTGCTGCAGCGCGCCGGCAACTACCCGCCGCCGCCGGGAGCGTCGGACATCCTGGGCCTGGAGTGCAGCGGCACCATCAGCGCCGTCGGCGCCGCGCTCACCCTTGATCGCATTGGCGAGAAGGTCACTGCGCTGCTGGCCGGCGGCGGCTACGCCACCAAGGTTGCCGTTCCTGTCGGGCAGGTGATGAGCGTGCCGGAGGGCATCAGCCTGGTCGATGCCGCTGCGCTGCCCGAGGTCGCGTGCACGGTGTGGAGCAACCTCGACATGCTCGGCAACCTCACCGAAGGCGAGTGGGTCCTCATCCATGGGGGCGGGTCGGGCATCGGCACGATGGCCATCCAGATTGC
>CAYFLO010000032.1:0-10769 GCA_964343995.1 uncultured Bifidobacteriaceae bacterium | reverse complement strand
GCGGATTGAGCTTCAGGCGGATGCCGAGCTGCCGGATCGTCTGCGAGGGCTGGATGAACGTGCGGCCCACGTAGGAGTTCTTGACCAGGCCCTCGGCGAACGGGATGCCCGACTCCTGCGCGTAGCCGATGGCGGCGTAGCGACCGCTCTCGGGCACGGGGATGACGAGGTCGGCGTCGGCCGGATGCTCACGCGCCAGGGTGCGTCCGATCGCCACGCGACTGGCCTGCACACTGCGGCCGGCGATCGTGGTGTCGGGTCGGGCGAGGTAGACGTACTCAAAGAGGCAACCCTTGGGTGCCGCCTCGGCGAACCGATGGCTGCGCAGACCGTCCTCGTCGATCGCGATGAGCTCGCCGGGCTCGATCTCGCGCACAAGCGAGGCGCCGACGATGTCGAGGGCCGCGGTCTCCGAGGCGATGACCCAGCCGCGCTCCAGGCGTCCCAGCACGAGCGGTCGGATGCCCTGCGGATCGCGGGCGGCGTACAGGCAGTTGTCGTCCATGAAGACCAGGGAGAACGCCCCGCGCACGTGCGGCAGCTCGACCAGGGCCGCGTCCTCCACCGTGCGATCGGGATGCGCGGCGATGAGTGCCGACAGCACCTCGGTGTCGCTCGTGGCCGTGGGGGCACCGCCGAACGGGAGCTCACCGGACTCCTCGACCATGCCGGCCAGACGGGCCCGCAGGTCAGCGGTGTTGGTGAGGTTGCCGTTGTGCGCCAGGGCCAGGTGCCCGGTGGCGGTGGACCGGAAGGTGGGCTGCGCATTGGCCCACACGCTCGCGCCGGTGGTGGAGTAGCGCGTGTGGCCGATGGCCAGGTGGCCGGTGAGCGACTCCAGCGTGGCCTCGTTGAAGACCTGCGCGACCAGGCCCATCTCCTTGTAGACGACGATGCGGGTGCCGTCGCTCACCGCGATGCCCGCGGACTCCTGGCCGCGATGCTGCAGCGCGTAGAGCCCGAAGTAGGCGAACTTGGCGACCTCGTCACCGGGGGCCCACACGCCGAAGACGCCGCAGGCGTCCTGGGGACCGCGATCCGCGTCGAGGAGATCGTGGGTGAGGCGACCATCTCCGCGCGGCACGGCCCAAGCCTACGGGAGCCCGGCTCGGCTCCCGACCAGCGACCGACCCGGATCGGATCGTGTATGCATGCGCTCATGACGACGACTGCCTCCGGGGGCTCGGGTGACCCGCACCGCGAGGCGATGACGCGGATCCTCCAACGGCGCGCGGTGGTGCAGGGGTCGATCACACTCCCGGCGGTGCCCGGGCTGCTGTCGGAGTACGTGGCGATGTGCCTGGACACCTTCGCCGCGGTGGGCGTGGTGTTCGACGACGAGCAGGCCGCCCACCTGCGCAGCACGTTGGAGACCCAGCTCACCGAGGCCTACTCCGCGTCGCCGCGCTCGGAGATCGTCATCGGCTACGACGTCCCGGTGGGGCACGTGGTCACCTACACCGTCACCCCGCGCTGGCGCACGCTGCCGGAGGCCTATGACGCGTGGGTGGCCGACCGCGAGCCGCCCTACTTCGGCACCGAGCCGGATGCCCGCGTGTGGGCGCTGTCCGGTGCCGTCGACGAGCCCGCCGGCTGCCGGGTGCTCGACCTCGGCGCCGGCACCGGCCGCAATGCGCTCGCCCTGGCCCGTCGCGGGCACCCGGTTGACGCGCTCGAAGCGTCACCGGCGTTCGTCGAGGTACTTCGCACGCAGGCCCAGCAGCAGGGCCTCGACATCCGCATCCTGCCGCGCGACATGTTCGCTACAAGCGACGACCTGCATCGCGACTACGGCCTCATCGTGATGTCGGAGGTGGCCTCGGACTTCCGGGGCACCGCTGACCTGCGGCGGGTGTTCGACCTTGCCGCCGCCTGCCTTGCGCCCGCAGGTCTTCTCGTCCTCAATGCGTTCGTGGCGCGACCGGGGTACGAGCCCGACGACGCGGCCCGGCAGCTCGGACAGCAGACGTACACGTCGGTGTTCACGCGGACGGAGGTGCTCGCGGCCGCCGCCGGCCTGCCGCTGGAGCTCGTCGACGACCACAGCGTGCACGACTTCGAGCACGACCACCTGGAGGCCGAGCACTGGCCGCCCACCGGGTGGTACATCCCATGGGTCAGTGGTCAGGACCTCTTCGCGCTGCCGCGCGAGGACTCCCCGGTCGAGATGCGGTGGCTGGTGTTCCGGAGGACGTCGTGAGCAACGACCCGCTCGCCGACGTGGTGTCGGCGCAGTACGAGGCCTGGGTCTACCCCGAGCCGATCCACGATCTGCCCGCGTGGCTGGAGCACAACTGGCAGTGGTTCGACCCGATTCACGCGCACGGACTCTTCTGGCCCGATCGGCCGTACCCGTCGGGCCTGCGCATCCTCGTCGCCGGCTGCGGCGCGAACCAGGCCGCCGTGCTCGCGGCGACCAATCCCACGGCACATGTCGTCGGCATCGACGTCAGCCCCACCTCGTTGGCCCACCACGAACGTCTCGCCCGCGACAACGACCTGGACAACCTGGAACTGCACCGCCTGCCGATCGAGCAGGTCGGCACCCTGGGTCGGGAGTTCGACCTGGTCGTCTCGACCGGTGTGCTCCACCACCTCGCCGACCCGCAGGCGGGTGCCGATGCCCTCGCGAGCGTGCTCGCCCGTGACGGGGTGCTCGCGCTCATGCTCTACGCGCACTTTGGCCGCATCGGCGTGGAGATCCTGGAGTCGGTGTTCGCCGACCTCGGGCTGCGACAGGACGAGGCCTCGGTCGCGATGGTCACGTCGGCTCTGGGCACCCTCGCCGCCGAGCACCCCGTGCGTCCGTACATGGCGATCGCCCCTGACCTGGCCTTCGACGGCGGCATCGTCGACACCTTCTTGCACGGTCGCCAGCGCAGCTACACCGTGCCGGACTGTCTGGAGCTGGTGGAACGAGCCGGCCTGGTCTTCCAGGACTGGCTGTTCACCGAGTCCTACGAGCCGCCGTATGGCTCGCAGTCGGTCTTCCATGCCGCCATCGCCGGTCGTCCCGACGTGCAGCGCTGGTCGATCATGGAGCGCCTCAACACGGTCAATGCCTGCCACTTCTTCTTCGCCTGCCGCCCGGAGCGCGATCCGTCGACCTATCGCGTCGACCTGCACGGGCCGTCATTCCGCGACCTCATCCCGGGCCTGCGGGCGCACTGCTGGCGCGACGGTGCGGACCTCGTCAAACCCGGCGGTCGGCGCACCCTCAGCGCCACGCAGCAGGCCATCGTCGACCAGATTGACGGCCGTCGGTCGATCGGTGCGATCGTCACGAACCTGGCCATCGTGCCCGGACCTGCCCAGCTGAGCACTCCCGACCGAGAGTCCGTCGTGCGTCAGACCCTCGCGATGCTCGTCCACAACGACTTCGTGCAGCTGGCCCTTCCGACCACCTGACACTTCCCTCAGTCGTCGTCGCGGGTGGAGCGACGCAGTCGCTTGGTGACGCCCCGCTGCTTCTTCACCGTGATCCGACGCTCGGTGGCGGCACGCGTGGGCCGGGTGGCCCGACGGGTACGCGGGCCCGGTGCGAATCCCATCGCCAGCAACTCGGCCAGACGCGCCCGCGCCGCCTCGCGGTTCTGCCACTGCGAGCGCTGGGTGGACGCGGTGACGACGAGACAGCCATCGGTGATGCGAGTCGCCAGCCGGCGCAGGGCGCGCGCCCGCAGGTGCTCCGGCACGCTCGGCGAGCGCGCGAGGTCGAAGGTGAGCTGCACCCGACTGTCGGTGGTGTTGACGCCCTGGCCACCGGGACCCGAGGAGCGGCTGAACCGCTCGATGAGCTCACTGTCGGGGATGACGACGCCGGGGCTCACGATCAGCTCGGCGTCCATGACGCACAGGATGCCCTAGATCACTCCGCCGCCGCGCTGCTCGTCACCGGACGAGAGCTTCTGGGCGATGTAGACGGGCACGATGCTGACGATGACCAGCGCCGCGGCCACCACGTTGACAATCGGTCCCTGACTGGGACGGAAAAGGTTGGAGTAGATCCAGATCGGCAGGGTGGTGATGCCCGGGCCCGCGGTGAACGTCGTGACGATGATCTCGTCGAACGACAGGCCGAAGGCGAGCACCGCACCGGCGATGAGGGCCGAGCGCATGAGCGGCAGGGTCACCAGCCGGAACGTCGTCCACGCGCCGGCGCCGAGGTCACTGGACGCGTCGGCGAGAGAACCGCCCATGCGGCGCAGGCGGGCCAGGGCGTTGTTGTAGACCACGACGATGCAGAACGTCGTGTGTCCCATGATCAGGGTGAGGAAGGTCAGGCCACCCAGGAACGACGTGAACACGTTGTTGAGCGCGATGCCGGTGACGATGCCGGGCAGTGCGATCGGCAGGATGATGAGAAGCGAGATCGACTCCTGCCCGAAGAAGCGGGTGCGCGACAGCGCCAGGGCGGCCAGGCTGCCCAGGATCATCGCCGCCGCGGTGGCGATGAGCGCGACGATCACCGACGTGAGCAGCGCCTCGCGCACGCCCGGGTTGACGAAGGCTCGACCCCACCAGATGGTCGAGAACTCGGTCGGCGGCCAGGTGAGCGTCTTGCCCGCGTTGAAGGAGTTGATGAGGATGACGGCCAGCGGCACGTAGACGAACGCGAACACCACCAGCGCGATGACACTGAGGGTGACGCGCGTGCCCCGGGTGAGCGTCACAGCTTCTCCAGGGCGCCGGAGCGACGCACGGCCGCCAGGTAGATCAGCACGATGATCACCGGGATCGTCGCGACAGCCGCCGCGAACGGAAGGTTGGTCACGTAGTTCTGCTGCACGACATTGCCGAGCATCTGCGTCTTGCCGCCGACGATCTGGGCGGTGATGTAGTCACCCAGGCTCAGCGAGAACGTGAAGATCGAGCCGGCGACGATCGATGGGAACACCATCGGGATCATCACCCGGCGGATCGTCGTGCCATTGCGCGCGCCGAGATCAGCCGACGCGTCGAGCAGCGATCGCGGCAGCCGCGTGAGCCCGGCGTAGACCGGCAGGATCATGTACGGAAGCCACAGGTAGGTGAGGGTGATGACGATGCCCGCGGTGCCGAAGCCCGGTCCGCTCAGTCCGAACGGCTGCAGCACCCAGGCGAGCACGCCGGACTGCGGGTTGAGCATCGCCCGCCACGCGTAGACCTTGACCAGGTAGCTGGCCCACAGCGGCGTGAGGATCATCGCCACGAGCAGCGGCTGCCACCGCGGCCGGGCCACCTGCGCCATGAACAGCGCCAGTGGGAACGCCAGCAGCAGGCACAGCATTGTGACCGCCACCGCGATGAGCAGCGTGCGGCCCATCACCGACAGGTACGCCGGCGTGGTGAACACGTCGACGAAGTTGCCGAGGGTGAACGTGCGTACGACGGCGCCGGTGAATCCGTCGACCGTCCAGAAAGCGGTGAGGAAGAGGGCGGCGAGGGAACCCAGGTAGACCACGACCAGCCACGCCATCGGCGCGCCCAGGAGCGCGGCGGTGCGCGCTCCTGGGTGCCGGTAGCCGAACCCGCCACGGGTGGCGGGCGCGGTGGTCGTCGTCACGGGTTCCCTCGCCGTTGTCCCTCGTCAGTTGCCTGCGCCTAGGAGCGCAGCTCCGACCAGGCCTTCGTCCACTCCGAGTACGGCACGCACTTCACATCCGTGCGCCCGTCGAGGCAGGCCTCGGTCGGCGTGTTCCAGTAGTACACGTCCTTCCAGTAGGCCGTGTCGCCCGCGTGGTAGCTGTCGCAGAAGCCCTTGTCGCTGGTGAGCGCACAGGCCTTCTGGTTGGCCGGGGCCTCACCGAAGTACTCCGCCACTGCGGCATTGGCTTCCGGGCTGACGATGTGGTCCAGCCACTTGTAGGCGCAGTTGATGTTCTTGGTGTCCTTGGCCACCATCCAGGTGTCCGACCACCCGGTCGCGCCCTCCTTGGCCTTGACCGCGGCCACCGGAGCATCTGTGCCGATCGTGTTGACGATGACCTGCCACGTCGTGGCGGCGGTCGTCGTGCCGGCCTTCACCGCATCGATCTGCTTGGTGTAGTCGCTCCAGTACTCGCTCACCAGCGGCTTCTGCTGCTTGAGCAAAGCGATGGCGGCGTCGAACTGCTTCTGGTCCAGGGCGTAGGGGTACTTGATGCCCAGGTCCGGCTGCGTCGACATGAGGTACACCGCCGCGTCGGCGATGTAGATCGGCGAGTCATACGGCGAGACCCCGCCCTTGGCCGGGCTGTTGGGGTCGAACATGACCGACCACGAGTCGGTGGCGGGCACCTTGTCGGTGCGCGTCATGACCAGGTTGGCGCCGCGGCCGTGCGGGATGCCATACATCTGTCCGTTGACCGAGTTGAAGGGCTGGTTCTTCAGGTCGGCGTAGATGTCGGCGTAGTTCGGCACGAGGTCGGTGTTGACCGGCTGCACGTTGCCGCCGTAGATGAGGCGCAGCGACGCGTCACCGGAGGCCGACACGACATCCCAGCCGCCCTCCTGCATGAGCTTGACGGCCTCGTCGGAGGTGCCGAAGGTCTTGATGTTGGCCTTGCAGCCGGTCTCCTTCTCCCACGCGGTGACCCAGTCGACCTTGGGATCGTTGGAGCCGTTCTCGGCGTAGCCGGGCCACGCCAGGATGTTGACCTGGCCCTCGCCGTCTCCCACCGGGCCCTTGTACATCGGCACGTCGGGGACGCCCCCGCCACTGCTGGAACTCGAACCACCGCAGGCCGTCAGCGCGAGGGCCGCGGTGACGCCGATGGCGGCGATCTGGAGCAGACGCGTTGCGCGCATCCGTCTCTCCTTCCTGTTGCCGGACGGTCGCGCCGTCCGGATCCACCCTGCGACCGGTCAGCCCAGGGAGTACTCGTGCTCCTTCTTCCACAACGCCGTGACCTGCGCGCCCCGCACGACCCCGTCGTCGGCCGCGCTGTCGGAGTTCTGGCGCAGGCAGGTGAGGCTCGCTCCTGCGTCGAGATCGACGATGACGCGCGTGGTCATGCCGGCGTACACAACCTCGCGCACGCGGCCGCGGGCGGCGCGCTCGTCGGGACCCGCAGCGACATCGCCGGGCGCGATCCAGACCTTCTCCGGCCGCACTGACCAGGCACCGCCACGACCGAGCACCGCCACGGCGACGTCGTCGGCCAGCAGGTTCGACGTGCCGACGAAACCGGCCACGAACCGCGATGCGGGGTGCTCGTAGACCTCGTGCGGGGTGCCGAGCTGCTCGATGCGTCCGTGGTTGAACACCGCGATGCGGTCGGACATCGTCAGGGCCTCGTCCTGATCGTGCGTGACGAAGACGAAGGTGATGCCCACCTCGCGCTGGATGTCCTTGAGCTCGACCTGCATCTCCTCGCGCAGCTTGAGGTCAAGGGCACCCAGGGGCTCGTCGAGCAGGAGCACCTGCGGGCGATTGACGAGGGCGCGCGCGAGGGCGACCCGCTGGCGCTGGCCGCCGGAGAGCTGCGAGGGGGCGCGGTCGCCGTAGCCGCCCAGGCGCACGTCCTCCAGTGCCTGCGTCGCCCGCGCGAGGCGTTCAGGCTTGGGCACCTTCTTCACCCGCAGGCCGTACTCGACGTTCTCCAGCACCGACATGTGCGGGAAGAGTGCGTAGTCCTGGAAGACGGTGTTGACGTCGCGGCGGTTGGCCGGCAGGCCGGTGACGTCGACACCGGCGAGTTCGATGGTGCCGGCATCCGGCCGCTCGAATCCGGCGATGAGCCGCAGCACGGTGGTCTTGCCCGAGCCCGACGGACCCAACAGGGTGAGGAACTCACCCGTGCGGACGTCGAGGTCGACGTGGTCGACCGCCTGCACGTCGCCGAACCGCCGGGTGAGCCCGCGCAGGCGGATCGCAGGCGTGGGGTCCGGCATACATGCGAATCTAGCCGTGATCGACGCGGCGCACCGGCAGGAAACCGGACAGGTCGGAGCGCTGGCCGCTGGCCCGCACGCGACCGGACGCGACCGCGGCGGCCCAGTCCAGTCGTCCCGTGGCCACCTCGATCCAGGTACGGGCGTCGGCCTCGACGGTGGCCGGGGGCGTGCCACGCCGATGGGTGGTTCCGGCGACGGCCTGCACGGCCGCATACGGCGGGATGCGCACCTCGACACTGCGGCCGGGCGCCGCAGCCACGAGGGCATCCAGGGTGGCGCGCACCGCCGCTCGCTCGACCTCGCGATCGGGCACCTCGCCGGCGGCGTAGGCGGCCAGCGCCGCTGCGACCGGATCGGGCGCCGCGTCTGACGTCATGCCAGGGCAGCGGGCAGTGTGGCCGTCGAGCGCTCGCGCAGTTCGGCCAGGGGCACCTCGAACAGGCCCTCGAGGACGAGCGCGTCACCCACGCCGGCCACGCCGATGGACGCGCACGGCACACCGTGCGTGCGCGCGAGCGCGGCGACATCGTCTGGCTGGGTGGTGACGACGAGCGCACGCCCCGCCGACTCGCTGAACACGAAGGTGAACGGGTCGCCGTCGGGTGTGATGCGCGCACCGTTGCCGGAACGCAGTGTCATCTCGACGAGCGCCTGGCCGATGCCCCCGTCAGAGACATCGTGCGCGGCCCGCAGGAGCCCGGCGCGCGCACCCGCGGCGAGCACCGTGGCCAGGGCGCGCTCGGCACTGAGGTCGACCTGCGGCGGCATTCCGCCGAGATGGCCGTGCACGTGGTGGGCCCACTCGCCGCCGGAGAACTCCTCGCGCGTGGTGCCCAGCAGAAGAACGGTGCCGCCGGCACCCCAGGCCATGGGCGTGCGCCGGGCCACGTCGTCGATGACCCCGAGCACGCCGACCACGGGCGTCGGCAGGATCGCCGTGGTGCCGGTCTGGTTGTAGAACGACACGTTGCCGCCGGTGACCGGGATGCCGAGCTCCAGGCAGCCGTCGGCCAGACCGCGCACGGCCTCGCTGAACTGCCACATGACGTCGGGGTCCTCCGGCGAGCCGAAGTTCAGGCAGTTGGTGACCGCCAGCGGCACCGCGCCGCTCACCGCGACGTTGCGGTAGCTCTCGGCCAGCGCCAGCTGTGCCCCGGCGTAGGGGTCGAGTTTGGCGAAGCGGCCGTTGCAGTCGGTCGAGACGGCGACGCCGCGGCCGGTCTGCTCGTCGACGCGCACCATGCCGGCATCGTCGGGCTGCGCGAGCACGGTGTTGCCCTGCACGTAGCGGTCGTACTGCGAGGTGACCCACGACTTGTCGGCGAGATTGGGCGACCCGACGAGATCGAGCAGCGTGGCGCGCAGGTCGGCGGCGCTCGACGGACGCGGCAGGCGCTCGGCGCCGTCGGCCTGCAGCGCGTCCTGCCACGACGGGCGGGAGTACGGGCGCTCGTAGACCGGGCCCTCGTGCGCCACCGTGCGCGGCGGCACGTCGACGATGCGCTCGCCGTGCCAGTCGACGGTGAGCCGGCCGGAGTCAGTGACCTCGCCGATGACGACCGCCTCCACATCCCACTTGGTGCAGTGGGCGAGGAAGGCGTCGAGGTTCTCCGGTCGCACGATCGCGCACATGCGCTCCTGCGACTCACTCATGAGGATCTCCTCCGGCGAGAGCGTGGGATCGCGCAGCAGCACGCGATCGAGCCACACGTGCATGCCGCCCTCTCCGTTGGACGCGAGCTCGCTGGTCGCGCACGAAATGCCCGCACCGCCGAGGTCCTGGATGCCCTCGACGAGACCGGCGTGCAGCACCTCCAGCGTCGCCTCGATGAGGAGCTTCTCCATGAATGGATCGCCCACCTGCACGCTGGGGCGCTTGGTGGGGCCGCCCTCGCTGAACGTCTCGGATGCCAGAACGCTCACGCCGCCGATGCCGTCGCCGCCGGTGCGGGCGCCGTAGAGCACGACGAGGTTGCCCACGCCGCGCGCACTGGCCAGGTGAATGTCCTCGTGGCGCATCGCGCCGACACACAGCGCGTTGACGAGCGGGTTGCCTGCATAGGTGGGGTCGAATACGACCTCGCCGCCGATATTGGGAAGCCCCAGGCAGTTGCCGTAGCCGCCCACGCCGGCGATGACGCCGGGGAGCACCCGGTGCGTGTCGGGGGCGTCGAGTGGGCCGAAGCGCAGCGGATCCATCACCGCGATCGGGCGGGCGCCCATCGACAGGATGTCGCGCACGATGCCGCCCACGCCCGTGGCCGCGCCCTGGTACGGCTCCACGTAGGACGGGTGATTGTGGCTCTCGACCTTGAAGGTCACCGCCCAGCCGTCGCCGATGTCGACGACGCCGGCGTTCTCACCGATGCCCACGAGCAGGGCGTCGGTCTCGGGCTTCTTGTCGCCGAACTGGCGCAGGTGCACCTTGCTGGACTTGTAGGAGCAGTGCTCGCTCCACATGACCGAGTACATCGCCAGCTCGCTGCTCGTGGGGCGCCGGCCCAGGATGTCGCGGATGCGCTGGTACTCGTCGGGCTTCAGGCCCAGTTCGGCGAAGGGCTGCGCCTGGTCCGGCGTGGCTGCAGCGTGGTCGACGGTGTCGGTCATCGCGCACCCGCCAGCGAGTGCAGCACGCTGGTGAAGAACGGCAGGCCGTCGGTGGTGGGGCCGGTGAGGGTGTCGACCGCGTGCTCGGGGTGCGGCATGAGTCCGACGACGTTGCCGCGCGCATTGCGCACGCCGGCGATGTCGCGACGGCTGCCATTGGGGTTGACGTCGAGATAGCGGGCCACGACCCGGCCCTCTCCCTCGAGCTCATCCAGGGTGCGCTCATCGGCGACGTAGCCGCCCTCACCGTTCTTCAACGGAATGACGATCTCCTGGCCGGCCGTGTACTGCGACGTCCACGCCGA
>CAYFLO010000031.1:9606-10896 GCA_964343995.1 uncultured Bifidobacteriaceae bacterium | reverse complement strand
GCGATGAGCACCTCGTGCCTGGTCGCGGCACCCAGCCGGTCGCCGAGGTGCTGGAGTACCTGACCGGTGCCGGATTCGCGGGCGACGTCATCGTCGAGGTGAGCACGCGCGGACGCGACCGTGTGGGCCGCGAGCTCGACCTGGCCGAGAGTCTTGCCTTCGCCAGGCGCCACCTGGCGGTCGCCTGACGGACGTCGCGCGGGCGAGCGCCTACTCTGACGGCATGGCGCCGACCGATCCCACGGGCGCGGTGCTGCAGGCGGCACGCGCGGCGTTCTCCACCCGCGGCTATGCCGGCACGACGATGAAGTCGGTCGCTGCTGCCGCGGGCGTGGCCCCCGATGTCGTGCGGTCGCTGTACGCCAACAAGGAGCGGCTGTTCGCCGCGGCGATGCGCCTGCCCTTCGATCCGGCCCAGGCGATTCCGGAGATCATCGCCCCGGGGTTGGACGGCATGGGGGAGCGACTGGTGCGGGTGAGCCTGGAACTCCTGCGCGACGACTCGGTGCGCACCGACCTGCTGCGGGCGCTCCGGCTGGGGCCTGGTTCGGTCGGGCTCACCGTGGCCACGAGTGCGCCGGCCGACCAGGTGCGCGGACTGTCGGAGTTTCTGGGCACCGCGGTCGTCGACCGCGTCGTCGCGGCCGCGGGCGTTCCCGATGCGCGCCTGCGGGTGAGCCTCATCACCGCCACCCTGCTGGGACTCATCTCGGCGCGCTACGTGCTCAAGCTGGAGCCGCTGGCCTCCGCCGACGACGAACAGGTGGTCGCGCTCATCGGCCCGGCGATCCAGGATCTGCTCGACCCGACCGTGCGCCCGCGGGGTCGCGCGTGATCCGCGAGGCACTGTCGTCACTGGCGCGCAACGACGCGGTGGCCCAGGCGGTCGGCCGTCTTCCGGGCGCGCGATCGGTCGTCGGTCGCGTCGTTGCCGGTGAGTCGCTGCCGGACGCCCTTGCGGTCGCCACCGACCTCGCTGACGAGGGCTTCTGGCTGTGCCTGGAGCACACCGAGCACGGCGACCAGCCCGAGCAGGCACGCGACGACCTTGCGGCACTCATCGATGCGGTCGCCGCCAGCGAGGTCGCCCCGATCGCT
The DNA here is from genome assembly GCA_964343995.1 of uncultured Bifidobacteriaceae bacterium. GTDB lineage: Bacteria > Actinomycetota > Actinomycetes > S36-B12 > S36-B12 > JBAWXR01. The sequence goes on along the minus strand of CAYFLO010000031.1, from coordinate 9,798 downwards.
CAGATCAGCATCCGCCCGGAGGTCCTGGGCGTGCGTTCCGACCAGGTACTGGCGAACGTCGACGCGGCGGTCGCGCACGCCCGTCGCAACGGTCTGGCCGTGGCCGTGGGCGCCGCGGCCGTCGTCGACCAGGCCGACCTGCGCGCGTGGTTCGAGGAGCAGGCGGCGCCCGACCTCACCGTCACGTACGCC
>CAYFLO010000031.1:6180-9596 GCA_964343995.1 uncultured Bifidobacteriaceae bacterium | reverse complement strand
CTGCGCTGCGGCCGCGGCCCTCGGCCGGGGCTCGGTGCGCCTGGTGAAGGGCGGCCAGGACGTCGCGGGAGCGGCGTACCGGCAGCCGATCGAGGTCGACAAGTCGTACATCCGCAGCGCCAAGCACCTGCTGCGGGCCACGGGCGAGCCGTCGTTCGCCACCCATGACCCGCGTCTGGTGGAGATCCTGCAGACGCTGGCTCGACGCTATGACCGTCCCGCGCAGTCCTATGAGTTCGCGTTCTACCTGGGGCGCATGGCCGGACTCCAGGAACGACTCGTCGCCGGGGGCGAGCGGGTGCGGCTGTACGTGCCCTTCGGCCCGGCCTGGTTCGAGCGGCTCGTGGGAGGCTTGGCCGAGCAGCGCAGTTCCCTCGGCAGTGCCGTGCGCTCGCTGCTGCCGGGCGCGTCCTGACGACGTCAGGATCGCCGGGTCGACCGACACGAGAGGACGTCATGCGCATCGCAGTCATCGGTGGCGGGGTCATGGGCGAGGCGCTCATCCGCGGCCTGCTCACCCGCTCGCCCGCGCCGTCCGTCGTCGTCGCCGAGAAGGTCGCCGACCGGGCCGCGGCACTCGCGACGAACCTGGGTGTCACGATCGCCGAACCAGCCGATGCGGTCGCGAACGCCGATGTCATCGTCCTCGCGGTCAAGCCGCAGGACCTGCCGTCGCTGCTCGACGTCGTGGGTGGCTCCATCGCTCCCGGGACGCTCCTGGTGAGCATTGCCGCCGGTATCCCCACCTCGACCATCACCGCGCGCGTGCCCGCGGGAGTGAACGTCGTCCGCGCGATGCCCAACACCCCGGCGCGCATCGGCCTGGGCCTCACCGGCGTGAGTGCGGCACCGGGGTGCACCGACACCGCGCTCGCCGCGGCGGTCGACCTGCTGCGTTCCGTCGGCACGGTGGTGGTCGTGCCGGAGGCGCAGCAGGACGCCCTCACGGCCACGTCCGGCAGTGGACCGGCCTACCTGTTCCTGCTCGCCGAGGCGATGCTCGAGGGCGCCATCAGCCAGGGCATCGATCCGGCCACGGCCGACACCATGGTGCGTCAGACGCTCCTGGGTGCGGCCAGCCTGCTGAGCGGCTCGACCGACGATCCGGCCACGCTGCGCCGGCAGGTGACCTCGCCCAACGGGACGACCGCGGCTGCCCTGGCGGTCATGGATGACCGCGCGGTGCGTGCGGGTGTCGTGGCCGGGATGCAGGCCGCGGCCGACCGCAGTCGTGAGCTGGCCGGGTCGTGACCAGTTCCGCCATGACAAGGCAGGGTGACGACTCGTCCGGGACCTCCCGGGATCGGGGAGTCGGGAGCGTCACAGGAGGGAATTCCCCATTCGGCTTTCCCCCGCGACGCGTGGGCCACTAGTGTGCGGCTCGCCTGAAGTTCCGACAGGGGAAGTCGGGGCGTGCGGGGCAGAGAGACAGGACGCGACATGACCAGTGACCGCAACTTCGCCGACGTGCGATTCCTCACCGTCGCGGAGGTGGCCGCCATGATGCGCGTCTCCAAGATGACCGTGTACCGGCTGGTGCATGGCGGCGAGCTGCCGGCCGTGCGCGTGGGCCGCTCCTTCCGCGTTCCGGACCAGGCTGTGCAGGAGTACCTGCGCACCGCCTACATCGAGACCGCCTGATCCTGCGGGGCACGACGAGGCCGCGATGGTGCGGCACCGGGCCATGACAGGCCTACATCGGTCCCGGGTACGCTGACCTGGTGTGAAGACGCCCCACCGGGGTGCATGACGATAGGAACCCCATGGGCTCAGTGATCAAGAAGCGCCGCAAGCGGATGGCGAAGAAGAAGCACCGCAAGTTGCTGCGCCGCACGCGCGTCCAGCGCCGCAACAAGAAGTAGTCGAGTCGGGGCCATGCGGCGCACCGTCCTGGTGACCGGGGTCTCCCGCTACCTGGGTGGCCGGCTGGCCCATGCCCTGGCCATCGATGAGGGCCTGGAGGTCATCGGCGTCGACGTCGTGGCCCCCGCCACCCCCGTCCCCGGCATCACCTTCGTCCGCGCCGATATCCGCAACCCGGTCATCGGCCGGATCATGGCCGACGCTGAGGTCGACACCGTCGTGCACATGGGCGTCATCGCCACCCCGCGCGAGGCCGGTGGTCGCTCAGCGATGAAGGAGATCAACGTCATCGGCACGATGCAGCTGCTGGCGGCCTGCGAGCGCACTCCGTCGCTGCGCTCCCTGGTGGTCAAGTCATCGTCGACCGTGTACGGATCCGGCCCGCGCGACCCGGCCAAGTTCACCGAAGACATGAACCCCACGCACGTGCCCACGTCGGGCTGGGCCAAGGACAACGTCGAGGTCGAGGGCTACGTGCGCGGCTTCGGCCGTCGACGCCGCGACGTCACCGTCACCACCCTGCGCTTCGCCAACGTCATCGGGCCGACGGTGCAGACCTCGATGACGGCCTACCTGTCCATGCCCGTCGTGCCGACGGTGCTCGGGTTCGACCCGCGCATGCAGTTCGTCCACGAGGACGACCTCATCGCCGCGACGTCCCTGGCGGTCGAGCACACGGTCCCGGGCACGTTCAACGTGGCGGGCGACGGCGTTCTCCTGCTCTCCCAGGTGATCCGCCGGCTCGGACGCCGCCAGGTGGTTCTCCCCGCGCCCGTCTTCCCGCTCATCGGCCGACGGATGGCTGGGCGACGCAACGCCGACTTCTCCACCGAGGGCGTGCGCTACCTCACCTACGGCCGCGGGCTCGACACCCGGGCGATGCGCGAGGTGCTGCAGTTCGAGCCGGCGTGGACGACCGCTCAGGCGCTGGAGTCGTTCGCCGGGGCCACGCATCGACGGGAGGTGGCGTGACCATGGCCGATGCCGAGGTCATCCCGCTGACGCCCGAGCCGGGCCGACGTCCGTCGTCGGGCGCCGGACCGTCCAAGGCCGCGCGCTTGGTGGGCAACACCGGCCCCCAGCCGACGACCACGGAGCCGCATGCGCACGACCCCCTGCTCGGCGTCATCGGCGATCGCGACCTGGGCGAGACCGACATCGCCCAGGAGTCGTGGCAGCAGTTCTTCTCCCGGCGACTGAAGGGCGAGTACGCGGTCGACGACTTCGGCTTCGATCCCGAGCTCACCGACAAGGTGCTGCTACAGGTGTTCCGTCCGCTGTACCGCTCGTGGTTCCGCGTCGAAGTCTCCGGGATCGACCACGTGCCGGCCGACAGCGGTGCGCTCGTGGTCTGCAACCACTCCGGCGTCATCGCGATCGACGCGATCATGACCCAGGTGGCGCTGCACGACGAGCATCCGGCGCACCGGCACCTGCGGCTCCTGGGTGCCGACCTCGTCTTCAAGAACCCGGTGATGGGCGACCTCGCCCGGCGTGCGGGTCACACCCTGGCATGCAATCCCGATGCCGAGCGACTGCTGTCGGCCGGTGAG
>CAYFLO010000031.1:0-6170 GCA_964343995.1 uncultured Bifidobacteriaceae bacterium | reverse complement strand
GGCTTCAAGGGCATCGGCAAGCCGTTCAGCCAGCGCTACAAGCTGCAGCGCTTCGGCCGCGGGGGATTCGTTGCCGCCGCGCTGCGCACCGGCACCCCGATCATCCCCACGGCGATCATCGGCGCGGAGGAGACCTACCCGATGATCGGCAACGCCGGCATCATCGCCCGACTCCTGGGACTGCCGTACTTCCCGCTCACCCCAACGTTCCCGTGGCTGGGGCCCCTGGGCGCCGTACCGCTGCCGAGCAAGTGGCACATCCACTTCGGGGAGCCGATCCCGACCGCGCACTACGGGGCCGCGGCAGCCGACGACCCGATGATCGTGTTCAACCTCACCGACCAGGTGCGTGAGCAGATCCAGCAGTCGCTGTTCGACCTGCTCGTGCAGCGTCCCCGCGCGTTCGGCTAGCGGGAACGACGGGCCAGACGGCCCACGGCCACTCCGACGGCCAGGCCTGCGGCCGCCGCGGCCGCTGGCACGGCGAGCTTCTTGACCTGCTCGCGGCGGCGGAAGTCGCGCACCGGCCAGCCCATCTCCCGCGCGTGCGCGCGCAGGGAGGAGTCGGGGTTGACGGCGCAGGGGCGTCCGACCGCCGACAGCATCGGAATGTCGTTGGCGGAGTCGCTGTAGGCCGCGCACAGGCGCAGATCCAGGCCCTCGTGGTGGGCGAGGGCGCGCACGGCCTCGGCCTTGGCGATGCCGTGGAGTGGCACGCCGGTGAGCTCACCGGTGTAGACGCCGTCGCGTACCTCGGCCACGGTGCCCAGGGCGCCGGTGAGTCCGAGCCGCCCGGCGATGATCGCGGCGAGTTCGATGGGGGTGGCCGTGACCAGCCACACCTCGTCGCCGGCGTCGAGGTGGGCCTGGGCGAGTTCGAGGGTGCCGGGGATGAGGGTGTCGAGCATCGACTCGTCGAAGACCTGCTCGCCCAGGGCGGTGAGGTCGGCGACCCGCTTGCCCTCGACGAAGGCCAGCCCGGCGGCGATGGCTCCCTGCATGTCGTCGAGGTCTTCCGAACCCAGGAGCACGAACTTCAGTTGCTTCACGGCGAAGCCGGACATCTCCCGCCAGCCGAAGTAGCGGTGGCGCATGAGGCCGCGGGCGAAGTGGAACAGGCTCGAGCCACTCATGATCGTGTTGTCGACATCGAAGAACGCCGCCGCGCGGGGCTCACCGGACGCCGTCGTCGAGTCGTGGGCGGGTGCCAAGCGGGTGCCGGCATGGGCGGAGGCATCACCGCTGCGGCGGTACTCCTCCCACAGGTCCCCTCGCGCGCTGTCCACGGCGGTGACAGTACGCGGTGTGCCAGACTCCCGCGGTGCGCCTCGTCCTCATCGGCCGCCCCGGATGCCACCTGTGCGACGACGCCCGCGTCATCGTCGAGCGGGTCTGCGCCGACACCGGTGCGACGTGGTCCGAGCTGAGCGTGGACGACGACCCGGTCCTCATGGACCGCTACGCCGAGCAGATCCCGGTGCTCCTCCTCGACGACCGGCCCTTTGACTTCTGGCGGATCGACGAGGCGCGCCTGCGGGGCGCCCTGGGGCACCCGACCCCCTGAGGAACGTCCGTAATCCGGACGTCAGCGTCCGGTCAACTTTGTGACCTCGTTCTCATGGACCTAGATTTATCCCCGCTGCGCGGGCCCCCAGGGCCTGGCGCACCCCCGTACCGCACCACTCCTTCCCGCTTCGGAGCGCTCCATGACCACGCCGACGACGCCGCGGCGCGAGATCCCGCCGGCCACCGTCGCCCGGCTTCCCGTCTACCACCGGGTGCTGGGTCAGTTCGACGACCAGGGCGTCGTCACGGTGTCGTCCGACGAGCTCGCGGCCGCCTGCGGTGTCTCACCGGCCAAACTGCGCAAGGACCTGTCGCACCTGGGGTCCTACGGCACCCGCGGCGTCGGATACGACGTGCGCTTCCTGGCGTACCAGATCTCCCGTGAACTGGGGCTGTCACAGCCGTGGGGCGTCGTCATCGTGGGTGCCGGCAATCTCGGCCAGGCGCTGGTGGCGTACCGCGGGTTCGCCACGCGCGGATTCGCGGTCGTCGGCATCGTCGACACCGACCCGGCCCTCGTCGGGCGCCCGATCGGCACGCAGGGCCTCACGGTTCGGACCATGGACGACCTGGAGATGCTCATTGCCTCCACGGGTGCGCGCATCGGCGTGCTCTCGGTGCCGGCCGAGGCGGCCCAGGAGGTCACGTCGCGTCTCGTTGCCGCGGGGATTCGCAGCATCCTGAACTTCGCTCCCGTCGTGCTCTCGGTCCCCGACGACGTCGAGGTGCGCAAGGTCGATCTCGCGGTCGAACTGCAGATCCTGGCCTTCCACGAGCAGCGCCGCGATGAGGACGTCGCGCCGCGCGCGGACCGACCGGTGCGCCGTCGCAACTCCGCACCCGTGGACCAATTCGAGCATGTCGTGCTCGACGAGGTGAGCAACGCATGAGCGCATCTGCCCGTCCGGGCTCCAAGTCCAGTGTCGCGAAGAAGGCACCTGTAAAGAAGGCTGTGGTGAAGAAGGCCGTGGTGAAGAAGGCTCCCGCCGTCAAGAAGGCCGTCGTCAAGAAGGCCGTCGCGAAGAAGGCCCCTGCCGTCAAGAAGGCGGTCGTGCAGAAGGCCGTTGTTCAGAAGACGGTCGCGAAGAAGGCCGCTCCTGCGAAGGCTGTTCCGACGAAGGCTGTTCCGACGAAGGCGGCGGCGCCCGCCAAGCCGGCGGATAAGCCGGTGGCCAAGCCGGCGCCCAAGCCGCTCGCCCCTGCACTCGATGTCGCCGACGAGGAGCCGGTGCGCAAGCCGGTCGTACGCAAGCCGGTCATGGGCACCGCGGCTCTGGTCTCGGCCGGCCCCGGTGACCCGCAGCTCGTCACCCTGCGTGCGGCCACCCTCCTGCGCGACGCCGACGTCATCGTCACCGACGCGGAGGCGGCCGTTATCGCCAAGGCGCATGCCGGCGCGGAGTCGGTGCTGGTCGTCGCGGCCGACGCCCGCGGCGGCGCCCTGCCGCAGGCCGCTCGCACCGCGCTCGTGCTCGATGCGGTGCGCGAGGGCAAGAACGTGGTGCGCCTGGTCTCCGGCGATCCCGTCCTCGACGGCACCCTGCTCAACGAGGCCGGCGCGCTCATGAAGGCGCGTGTCGACGTCGAGGTCGTCCCCGGAGTCAGCGAGGTCACCGGCGTGCCGGCCTTCGCCGGCTTCGGACTCACCGGCGGCCGCACCCGCCAGGTGCGCATCGTCGACGCCAACGACACCGACCTGCGCTGGGCCGACCTCGTCGCCCCCCGCACGACCCTGGTGTTCCTCGGCGGCGCCGATCGCGCGGCCGATATTGCCGCTCGGCTGCTGCACGCCGGGCTCGACGCCTCCACCCCGATGGCCATCACGCGCGACGGCACCACCGTCGACCAGCGCACGGTCGTGGCGCCGATCGCCGAGGCCGCCACGTCGATCAAGGCCACCCGCTCGTCCGGCCCGGGTCTGGTCGTCGTCGGCGAGGTCATCGCCCAGCGCGAGAAGCTCGACTGGTTCGAGGTGAAGAGCCTGTTCGGCTGGCGCATCCTCATCCCGCGCACGCAGGACACCGCGGGCCAGGTCACCGGCCTGCTGCGCCACCACGGCGCCGTGCCCGTCGAGGTCGCCACGATCTCCGTCGAGCCGCCGCGCACGCCGCAGCAGATCGACCGCGCCATCCACGGTCTGGAGGCCGGGCGCTACGAGTGGATCGGCTTCACCTCGGTCAACGCCGTGCGCGCCATCCGCGAGAAGCTCCAGGGCTACGGCCTGGATGCTCGCGTCTTCGCCGGCCTGAAGGTCGCCGCCGTGGGCGAGTCGACGGTCGCCGCACTCGTGGAGTTCGGTGTTCGCCCCGACATCGTCCCCACCGGCGAGCAGACCACCTCGGCCCTGCTCGACGAGTGGCCGGCGTACGACTCTCTCACCGATCCGATCAACCGGGTCTTCCTGCCGCGTGCCGACATCGCCACCGACACCCTGGTCGCCGGTCTTGCCGAGCTGGGCTGGGAGGTCGAGGACGTCACGGCGTACCGCACCGTGCGCGCGGCTCCGCCGCCGGTCGAGACCCGCGAGGCGATCAAGAGCGGTGGCTTCGACGCGGTGGTCTTCACCTCCAGCAGCACCGTGCGCAATCTCGTGGGCATCGCGGGCAAGCCGCACCACAGCACGATCGTGGCGTGCATCGGCCCGCAGACGGCCAAGGCCGCCGAGGAGCATGGCCTGCGCGTAGACGTGCTGGCCGAGACGAGCACCGTCCCGGGCTTGGTGCAGGCGCTCGCCGATCACGCGGCGGCCCTGCGCGCGTCTGCGCGCGAGGCCGGTGAGGCGGTGTGGCGTCCGAGCACCCGTCGCCAGGCCGCGCGTCGCAAGGCCACCTGATCGTGGACCGCACGACCGTCCACCTGCTGCGCCACGGCGAGGTCTACAACCCCGACAAGGTGCTCTACGGGCGGCTGCCCGGCTATCACCTGTCCGACCTCGGACGTGAGATGGCCGATCGGGCCGCGGTGGCCCTGGCCGGACGCGACCTCGCGCTGCTGGTGTCCTCGCCGATGGAGCGGGCTCAGGAGACGGCGGCTCCCATTGCGGCCTCGCACGGCCTGCCGGTCGTCCTGGACGAGCGCGCCATCGAGGCCGACAACGTGTTCGAGGGGCAGCGGGTGAGCGTCGGCGACGGTGTGCTCAAGCAGCCGCGCACCTGGAAGCACCTGTACAACCCGTTCAAGCCCAGCTGGGGCGAGCCCTACGACGAGGTCGCCGCGCGCATGCACGCGGCCATCGACACCGCGCGCGAGCAGGCGCGTGGTCACGAGGCCGTCATCGTCAGTCACCAGCTGCCGATCTGGATCGCCCGGCTCAAGGCCGAGGACCGGCGCCTGTGGCACGACCCGCGCAGTCGGCAGTGCGGCCTGGCCTCGCTCACGTCGCTCGTCTACGACGGCGACGATCTGGTGGCCGTGGAGTACGCCGAGCCGTCGCGCGACCTCCTGGGACGCGCCAGCCGCATCGCGGGGGCCTGACGGGAGTGCGACGCACCTTCGCGCTCGCGACCTGTGCGGCGGCGATTCTCGCGGTCGCTGGCCTCACCGGATGCGGGTCGACGTCGTCATCTGCGGCGCCTGACAGCGGCTTCGTTGCCGGTGACGGCTCGATCGTCGTCGTTGCCCCGGACAAGCGCGCCGCCGCACCCGACATCACCGGCACCACCCTCGACGGTTCTGCTTTCCGCCTGGCCGACCATCGCGGTGAGGTCGTCGTGATGAACGTGTGGGCCTCGTGGTGTGCGCCCTGTCGCGCTGAGGCCCCCGACCTGGCCGCCGTGGCACGCCAGTTCGCCGACAAGGGCGTGACGTTCGTCGGTATCGATACCCGCGACTCCACCCCGACGGCGCAGTCGTTCATCACTCGCTTCGGCATCCCGTACCCGTCGATCGTCGACACCGACGGGCGGGTGCAGCTGCAGTTCGGCAGCACGCTGCCCCCGCAGGCGATCCCGTCGACGGTCGTCATCGACCAGCAGGGCCGGGTGGCCGCGCGGGTGCTCGGCCGAGCCGACGCCGCCACCCTGCGCGGCATCATCGAGCCGCTGCTGGCCGAGGGCGGAACGTCATCGCCCGCGGCGTCCTCCTCAGCATCGGCGTCCTGACGTGATCCGCGCTGACTCCGTCATCACCAGCGGTTCGCTGCTCCTCGCCCTCCCGGTCGCGGTGGCCGCCGGCATCGTCGCCTTCCTCAGCCCGTGTGTGCTGCCGCTCGCCCCCGGCTACGTCTCCTACGTCACCGGTCTCACCGGCGCGGAGCTCGCGGGAGCGGACGCGAACGGGGTGCGGCGCCGCCGCACGACCGTGCTGCTGGGCAGCGTGCTGTTCGTCCTGGGCTTCAGTGCGGTGTTCGTCTCGTACGGGCTGCTCTTCGGCAGCGTCGGCTCGGCGCTGCTGCGCTACGCCGACGTCATCTCGCGGGTGCTCGGCGTGCTCGTCATCGTCATGGGGCTGGCGTTCATGGGCGTCATCCCGGGCCTGCAGCGGGAGTTTCGCATCCACCGGCTGCCGCGCTGGGGCGTGGCCGGTGCCCCGCTGCTCGGCGTGCTCTTCGGCCTGGGCTGGACGCCCTGCATCGGCCCCACGCTCGCGGCGGTGCAGACCCTCGC
>CAYFLO010000030.1:0-11034 GCA_964343995.1 uncultured Bifidobacteriaceae bacterium | reverse complement strand
TGCTGTGGCTGGGGCTGGCCACCACGACCGTGGCCTACATCCTGTTCGGCATCGGCCTGTCGGTGCTGCCACCGGGATCCATCGCCACGCTCAACCTCATGGAGCCGGTCGTCGCGACCGTGCTCGCAGTGGTCGTGCTGGGGGAGTCCATCGGTGGCACAGGATGGGGTGGTGTCGTCCTGGTCCTGGTGGCCCTGGGGATCCTCGGGCTCGGCTCGCGTCGAGGCAGTGCGCGCGATGACGCGCTCTCGAATGAGACGGTGTCGCCATGACGTTCCGCAGCGGCTTCGCCTGTCTGGTGGGTCGGCCCAATGCCGGCAAGTCCACACTGACCAATGCCATGGTGGGCCGCAAGGTGGCGATCACGTCCGACCGACCGCAGACCACCCGCCGAGTGCTGCGCGGGGTCGTGGACCGGCCCGAGGGTCAACTGGTGCTCGTCGACACTCCGGGTCTGCACCGACCGCGCACCCTGCTGGGGGAGCGCCTGAACGACCAGGTGCGTGAGACGTGGTCGACCGTCGATGTCGTGTGCATGGTCATCCCAGCCGACCAGCCGGTCGGACCGGGCGACCGGTTCATCGCCACCGAGGTCTCCTTCCTGCGCGACAAGCCGGTGGTCGCCGTCGTCACCAAGACCGACGCCGTCAGCCGCGACGTCCTGGCCGAACGGCTAGCTCAGGTGGCCGAGCTCGGACAGGAGGTCGGCGTCACGTGGGCCGAGGTCATTCCGGTCTCGGCCGTCGACGGACACCACGTCGACCTGCTCGTCACCTCGCTCATCGCCCTGCTGCCGGAGGGACCGAAGCTCTTCCCCGACGGCGACGTCGACGAGGAGCCGGTCGACCAGACCATCGCCGAGCTCATCCGTGAGGCCGCGCTTGACGGCGTGCAGGACGAACTGCCGCATTCCATCGCTGTCGTCGTCGAGGAGGTCGTGCCGCGCGAGGACCGTCCGGCCGATCGACCGCTCACCGACGTGCGCGCATCACTCTTTGTCGAGCGCGACTCCCAGAAGGCGATCGTCATCGGTGCCGGTGGATCGCGCATGAAGCAGGTCGGCACGCGGGCGCGACGGGAGATCGAGGCGCTGCTGGGGGTTCCGGTCTACCTCGACATCCGCGTCAAGGTCGCCAAGGACTGGCAGCGTGATCCCAAGCAACTGCGGCGGCTTGGCTTCTAGCCACGACCCCGGGAGTGGCTACTGCGCGGCATCCTTGCGGGTGCGCCACGGAGCGCGACGTTGCTTGGGCTGGGTGGCATCGGCTGCCACCGCCGCCGCCACCTCGGGGTTGATCGGATACCGGTGCCCGTAGGCACTGACGATGGCAATGATGATGGCGGCCAGGGGGATGCCGATGATCGCGCCGATCGGTCCAAACAGAGCCGCACCGACGAACACCGAGGCCAGGGCGACCCCGGAGTTGATGTCCATCGTCTTGGTCGAGATCCGTGGGGTGAGGACGTAGTTCTCGATCTGCTGGTAGACGGTGGCGAAGAGCACGATCCAGATGACGTCGAGCGGCTGCTCGAAGACGGCGAAGAGCGCGGGCAGGGCCACGCCGATGTACGTGCCGATCGTGGGAATGAACTGGGCCACGACGCCGGCGAAGATGCCCATCGGCAGCCAATAGGGAATGTCGATGATGAAGAAGAAGATGCTGTGGAAGAAGGCGGAGATGGTGGCCAGTGCCAGTTTGCTGATGACGAACCCGCCGGCCTTGTGCACCGAGATGTCCCAGACGCGGATGAACACCACCTGGCGGTCGGGTCGCAGCCATGAGGCGATGAACCGCTTGATCCGCGGGGAGTCCGCGGACAGGTAGAACGCGAAGACCAGCACGGTGACGCCGTCGAACACGATGCCCAGGACGCTGAAGAGGATCCCGAAGAATCCTCCGGCGAAGTTCGAGGCGAGTTGGGCGAGTTGCTGCGGGGTGAGGTTGGTGGCGTCGGTGAGGGCGACCGGGTCGATATTGGAGTGGAAGGTGTGGTTGACCCAGTCGACGAGTTTGACGATGAGGTCGGGCAGGGCGGTGATGAGCTCGGCGATCTGGGTGGCCAGCGCGCCGCCGAGCAGCCCGATGAAGGCCGCGATGGAGACGATGAGCACGAGGAAGACCAGCCCGGTGGCGGTTCCGCGCTTCATGCCCCGTCGGGCCAGGTAGGTGACGATCGGGTCGAAGGAGATCGCCACCATCCATGCCAGCAGGATGAGGAAGAGGAAGCTGGCGAGCATGCTCCACGACCAGCGGATGAGTTCGTAGACGAGAGCGAAGACGATGATGATGGCCAGTGACTTGCGCAGCATGCGCGAGTCGAGTCCGACGACCACCGGGGTGGGGCGCTCCGGCGTGGCGGAGGCCGGCGGTGCGGAGTCGTCCTGGGCCATGGTCGCCTCCCGGGGCCTTGCGCGTGCCGCGCTGTGCTCAGCCCGGCCTAGGGCCAGAATGTAGCGTGCCGCTCTACCGCGACGAGGCCATTGTGCTGCGCGCCCAGAAGCTGGGCGAAGCCGATCGCATCGTCACCCTGCTCACGCGAGGCCACGGTCGGGTGCGTGCCGTGGCACGTGGAGTGCGCAAGACGTCCAGCCGCATCGGGGCCCGCCTGGAGCCGTTCGGACACGTCGATGTTCAGTTGTATGAGGGTCGGTCGCTCGACACCGTCAGCCAGGTGGAGTCCCTCGCCGCGCACGGGGCCGACCTGTCGACCGACTATGGGCGCTGGACCGCTGGCACCGCGATGCTCGAGGCGGCTGAGCGGCTGACGCCGGAGGAGCGCGAGCCCTCGGTTCAGCAGTTCGCGTTGCTCGTGGCGGGGCTGCGCACCCTGGTGGCTGGTGAGCGCGAGCCCACCCTCGTCCTGGATGCCTATCTGCTGAGGTCGCTGGCGGTGGCCGGGTGGTCACCGTCATTCGCCGACTGCGCCAAGTGCGGTCAACCCGGACCGCACCGGGCCTTCTCCATCGCCGCCGGCGGGAGCGTGTGCCCGTCCTGTCGTCCGCCCGGGTCGGCTTCTCCGTCAGCGGCGACGCTGGCACTCCTGGGCGCCCTGCTCAGCGGCGACTGGGAGGTGGCCCAGGACGCGACGGGGCGCGAGCGGCGCGAGGCCAGCGGACTTGTGGCGGCTTTCCTGCAGTGGCATCTGGAGCGTGGCCTGCGCTCACTGCCCCTTGTCGATCGCACGTAGTCCCAGCTCTCGACGGTGCGCGCACGGTCCATGCGAGAGGATGCCGGCATGGGGCGCAGGAAGAACGACACCGCAACGGGCGCTTCCGCGCACGTCCTGCGCGAACCGAACCCCCATCCCTCGGGCGCCACGCCGCCGCCGATTCCCCGCGAGCTGGTTCCCCGGCACGTCGCGATCGTCATGGACGGCAATGGGCGCTGGGCCAAGGAGCGCGGCCTTCCGCGCACCGCCGGCCACGAGGCCGGCGAGGCCAGCCTGTTCGACTGTGTCGAGGGAGCCCTGGAACTCGGCATCGGCTGGCTGAGCGCCTACGCCGTGTCCACCGAGAACTGGAAGCGCTCACCGGATGAGGTGCGCTTCCTCATGGGATTCAACCGCGACGTCATCCGGCGGCGCCGCGACGAGATGCACGACCTGGGCGTGCGGGTGCGCTGGGCGGGGCGACGCCCGCGCCTGTGGCGAAGCGTGATCAACGAGTTGGAGGAGGCCGAGCGACTCACGGCGGGCAATACCCGGCTCACGTTGACCATGTGCGTGAACTACGGCGGCCGCGCCGAGATCGCCGATGCCACGGCAACCATCGCGCGTGAGGTGGCGGCGGGTCGCCTGGACCCCGACCGCATCGACGAGCGCACGCTGGCGCGGCACCTGGACGAGCCGGACATGCCCGACGTCGACCTGTTCGTGCGCTCCAGCGGCGAGCAGCGCACAAGCAACTTCCTGCTGTGGCAGTCGGCCTACGCCGAACTGGTGTTCCTGGACACCCTCTGGCCCGACTTCGACCGGCGGCACCTGTGGCAGGCGTGCGAGATCTATGCCAAGCGCGATCGACGCTACGGGGGAGCCGTGCCCAACGAGGTCACTCCGCCCTAGCGAGAGTTGCCACCTGGCGCGTCAGGCGCGACAGTCGCGGCAGGTGCCGAACACCTCAACCGTGTGCGTCATGTCAGTGAATCCATGGCGGCGTCCGACCGCTCGCGCCCAGCTCTCCACGTCGTCGGCCTGGAGTTCATGGGTGGTGCCGCACTCGCGGCAGACCAGGTGATGGTGGTGCGGTCGACCGCACGCGCGGTAGGCAGCCTCGCCGTCGGCACGGGTGATCACGTCGACATCACCGGATTCGGCGAGAGTCGCCAGGGTCCGGTAGACGGTCGACAGGCCGATCGACTCCCCGCGGGCGACCAGGTCGGCGTGCACCTGCTGGGCGGAGCGGAAAGCGTCGTCACGGTCAAGCTCGTCACGCACGGCGGTGCGCTGCCGAGTGCTGCGGGGTGCAGCCGCCGTGCCACGCGTGTCAGTGCTCATGGTGGTGTCCGTGGGCGTGATCGTGCTCGCCATGGTGATGGGCATGGTCGTGGTGGTGGGGGTCGACCTCGGGTCGTTCCCCGAGATCGTGCAGGGCGCCGAGTCCGTATGCGGCGGTGAGGTTCGCCGTCGTGAGCACCTGCGCGGGCGGCCCGTAGGCCACGACCCGTCCGGACGTCAGCACGACGTGGTCGGCGGCGCGAGCCTCCTCCAGGTCATGGGTCGTGAGAACCACGGTGCATCCGTGCTGCGGCTCGTCGTGAATGATCGTGTCGATCGTCTGCATCGAGGTGATGTCCAGCCCGGTGAGCGGCTCGTCGAGCAGAAGCAGGTCGTGGTCCTGTGCGATGCCCTGGGCCACGTAGACCCGCTGCCGCTGGCCACCGGAGAGCTCGGTGAGGTGACGTCCGGCAAGGTCGGTGATGTCCAGGCGCGCCATCGCCTCGGCGACGCGGGCGCGGTCGTCGCGGCTGGCGCGCCGCAGCAGGCCCAGTCCCGGGTATCGCCCCATGCCCACGGCTTCGGCGACGGTGATGGGCGTGCCGGCCGGCACGGTCGTGTACTGCAGCACGTAGCTGATGCGCTCGCGCACCTGAGCAGGGGAGCGTCCGAGCACGGCGAGGTTCCCGGCCGCCGGGCTCACGAGTCCGGCGATCGCGTGAAGCAGTGACGACTTGCCGCTGCCATTGGGACCGATGATCGCCGTGATGGATCCGGCGGGGATCTCCAGATCGGACGCGCTGATGGCCGTCGTGCTGCCACGCTCCACCACGAGCCCGTGAGCGCGAACCGCATAGCCACGATCACCCACGCTCGGCATGGCGCACCTCCCACTGTCGACGAAGACGGGTGAGGGCCAGGAGCACGAAGAACACCACGATCGGCACCAGCGCCATCGTCGCCGACCCAGCGGTACCCCACCAGTAGCTCAAGGACAGGCCAATGACGACCGAGAGAACCCCGATGATCGCGGCGATGACCATCATGCGAGGCACGGTGCGGGCAATGAGCGACGCGGCCGCCGGCGGCCGCGTCGCTCATTGCCCGCACCGTGCCTCGCATGATGGTCATCGCCGCGATCATCGGGGTTCTCTCGGTCGTCATTGGCCTGTCCTTGAGCTACTGGTGGGGTACCGCTGGGTCGGCGACGATGGCGCTGGTGCCGATCGTGGTGTTCTTCGTGCTCCTGGCCCTCACCCGTCTTCGTCGACAGTGGGAGGTGCGCCATGCCGAGCGTGGGTGATCGTGGCTATGCGGTTCGCGCTCACGGGCTCGTGGTGGAGCGTGGCAGCACGACGGCCATCAGCGCGTCCGATCTGGAGATCCCCGCCGGATCCATCACGGCGATCATCGGTCCCAATGGCAGCGGCAAGTCGTCACTGCTTCACGCGATCGCCGGACTCGTGAGCCCGGCGGCCGGGAACCTCGCCGTGCTCGGACGCTCCCCTGCTCAGGTGCGCGAGCGCATCAGCTACGTGCTGCAGTACACGACCGTGCCGGCCGGCACGCCCATCACCGTCGCCGAAGCCGTGGGCATGGGGCGATACCCGGGACTGGGCCTGCTGCGGCGCGCCAGCCGCGACGACCGCGCCCGCGTCGCCGAGGCGATGGCGCGCCTGGACATCACCGACCTTGCCGGACGTCACCTCACCGAGCTCTCCGGTGGCCAGCGGCAGCGGGTCTACGTGGCCCAGGGCATCGCACAGGACCACGACCTGCTTCTGCTCGACGAGCCGCTCACCGGGCTGGACATCACCTCGATGCAGACGATCGACACGATCATTCACGACGAGCCGCAGCACGGATGCACCGTGGTTCTCACGACCCATGACCTGGAGGAGGCTCGCGCCGCCGACCACGTCGTGCTGACGTCCGGACGGGTCGTGGCCTACGGGCCGCCCGCGCAGGTGCTCACGACGGCGAACCTCACCGCCGCATACGGACTCGGCGCCCTGCACGATCTCGGGGAACGACCCGAGGTCGACCCCCACCACCACGACCATGCCCATCACCATGGCGAGCACGATCACGCCCACGGACACCACCATGAGCACTGACACGCGTGGCACGGCGGCTGCACCCCGCAGCACTCGGCAGCGCACCGCCGTGCGTGACGAGCTTGACCGTGACGACGCTTTCCGCTCCGCCCAGCAGGTGCACGCCGACCTGGTCGCCCGCGGGGAGTCGATCGGCCTGTCGACCGTCTACCGGACCCTGGCGACTCTCGCCGAATCCGGTGATGTCGACGTGATCACCCGTGCCGACGGCGAGGCTGCCTACCGCGCGTGCGGTCGACCGCACCACCATCACCTGGTCTGCCGCGAGTGCGGCACCACCCATGAACTCCAGGCCGACGACGTGGAGAGCTGGGCGCGAGCGGTCGGACGCCGCCATGGATTCACTGACATGACGCACACGGTTGAGGTGTTCGGCACCTGCCGCGACTGTCGCGCCTGACGCGCCAGGTGGCAACTCTCGCTAGGGCGGAGTGACCTCGTTGGGCACGGCTCCCCCGTAGCGTCGATCGCGCTTGGCATAGATCTCGCACGCCTGCCACAGGTGCCGCCGGTCGAAGTCGGGCCAGAGGGTGTCCAGGAACACCAGTTCGGCGTAGGCCGACTGCCACAGCAGGAAGTTGCTTGTGCGCTGCTCGCCGCTGGAGCGCACGAACAGGTCGACGTCGGGCATGTCCGGCTCGTCCAGGTGCCGCGCCAGCGTGCGCTCGTCGATGCGGTCGGGGTCCAGGCGACCCGCCGCCACCTCACGCGCGATGGTTGCCGTGGCATCGGCGATCTCGGCGCGGCCGCCGTAGTTCACGCACATGGTCAACGTGAGCCGGGTATTGCCCGCCGTGAGTCGCTCGGCCTCCTCCAACTCGTTGATCACGCTTCGCCACAGGCGCGGGCGTCGCCCCGCCCAGCGCACCCGCACGCCCAGGTCGTGCATCTCGTCGCGGCGCCGCCGGATGACGTCGCGGTTGAATCCCATGAGGAAGCGCACCTCATCCGGTGAGCGCTTCCAGTTCTCGGTGGACACGGCGTAGGCGCTCAGCCAGCCGATGCCGAGTTCCAGGGCTCCCTCGACACAGTCGAACAGGCTGGCCTCGCCGGCCTCGTGGCCGGCGGTGCGCGGAAGGCCGCGCTCCTTGGCCCAGCGCCCATTGCCGTCCATGACGATCGCGACGTGCCGGGGAACCAGCTCGCGGGGAATCGGCGGCGGCGTGGCGCCCGAGGGATGGGGGTTCGGTTCGCGCAGGACGTGCGCGGAAGCGCCCGTTGCGGTGTCGTTCTTCCTGCGCCCCATGCCGGCATCCTCTCGCATGGACCGTGCGCGCACCGTCGAGAGCTGGGACTACGTGCGATCGACAAGGGGCAGTGAGCGCAGGCCACGCTCCAGATGCCACTGCAGGAAAGCCGCCACAAGTCCGCTGGCCTCGCGCCGCTCGCGCCCCGTCGCGTCCTGGGCCACCTCCCAGTCGCCGCTGAGCAGGGCGCCCAGGAGTGCCAGCGTCGCCGCTGACGGAGAAGCCGACCCGGGCGGACGACAGGACGGGCACACGCTCCCGCCGGCGGCGATGGAGAAGGCCCGGTGCGGTCCGGGTTGACCGCACTTGGCGCAGTCGGCGAATGACGGTGACCACCCGGCCACCGCCAGCGACCTCAGCAGATAGGCATCCAGGACGAGGGTGGGCTCGCGCTCACCAGCCACCAGGGTGCGCAGCCCCGCCACGAGCAACGCGAACTGCTGAACCGAGGGCTCGCGCTCCTCCGGCGTCAGCCGCTCAGCCGCCTCGAGCATCGCGGTGCCAGCGGTCCAGCGCCCATAGTCGGTCGACAGGTCGGCCCCGTGCGCGGCGAGGGACTCCACCTGGCTGACGGTGTCGAGCGACCGACCCTCATACAACTGAACATCGACGTGTCCGAACGGCTCCAGGCGGGCCCCGATGCGGCTGGACGTCTTGCGCACTCCACGTGCCACGGCACGCACCCGACCGTGGCCTCGCGTGAGCAGGGTGACGATGCGATCGGCTTCGCCCAGCTTCTGGGCGCGCAGCACAATGGCCTCGTCGCGGTAGAGCGGCACGCTACATTCTGGCCCTAGGCCGGGCTGAGCACAGCGCGGCACGCGCAAGGCCCCGGGAGGCGACCATGGCCCAGGACGACTCCGCACCGCCGGCCTCCGCCACGCCGGAGCGCCCCACCCCGGTGGTCGTCGGACTCGACTCGCGCATGCTGCGCAAGTCACTGGCCATCATCATCGTCTTCGCTCTCGTCTACGAACTCATCCGCTGGTCGTGGAGCATGCTCGCCAGCTTCCTCTTCCTCATCCTGCTGGCATGGATGGTGGCGATCTCCTTCGACCCGATCGTCACCTACCTGGCCCGACGGGGCATGAAGCGCGGAACCGCCACCGGGCTGGTCTTCCTCGTGCTCATCGTCTCCATCGCGGCCTTCATCGGGCTGCTCGGCGGCGCGCTGGCCACCCAGATCGCCGAGCTCATCACCGCCCTGCCCGACCTCATCGTCAAACTCGTCGACTGGGTCAACCACACCTTCCACTCCAATATCGACCCGGTCGCCCTCACCGACGCCACCAACCTCACCCCGCAGCAACTCGCCCAACTCGCCTCGAACTTCGCCGGAGGATTCTTCGGGATCCTCTTCAGCGTCCTGGGCATCGTGTTCGACGGCGTCACCGTGCTGGTCTTCGCGTTCTACCTGTCCGCGGACTCCCCGCGGATCAAGCGGTTCATCGCCTCATGGCTGCGACCCGACCGCCAGGTGGTGTTCATCCGCGTCTGGGACATCTCGGTGCACAAGGCCGGCGGGTTCGTCATCAGCAAACTGGCACTGGCCACCATCTCCGCCTTCTTCCACAGCATCTTCTTCTTCATCATCGACATTCCCTATTGGCTGCCGATGGGCATCTTCGCCGGCGTCGTGGCCCAGTTCATTCCCACGATCGGCACGTACATCGGCGTGGCCCTGCCCGCGCTCTTCGCCGTCTTCGAGCAGCCGCTCGACGTCATCTGGATCGTGCTCTTCGCCACCGTCTACCAGCAGATCGAGAACTACGTCCTCACCCCACGGATCTCGACCAAGACGATGGACATCAACTCCGGGGTCGCCCTGGCCTCGGTGTTCGTCGGTGCGGCTCTGTTTGGACCGATCGGCGCGATCATCGGCATCCCCCTGGCCGCCATCATCATTGCCATCGTCAGTGCCTACGGGCACCGGTATCCGATCAACCCCGAGGTGGCGGCGGCGGTGGCAGCCGATGCCACCCAGCCCAAGCAACGTCGCGCTCCGTGGCGCACCCGCAAGGATGCCGCGCAGTAGCCACTCCCGGGGTCGTGGCTAGAAGCCAAGCCGCCGCAGTTGCTTGGGATCACGCTGCCAGTCCTTGGCGACCTTGACGCGGATGTCGAGGTAGACCGGAACCCCCAGCAGCGCCTCGATCTCCCGTCGCGCCCGCGTGCCGACCTGCTTCATGCGCGATCCACCGGCACCGATGACGATCGCCTTCTGGGAGTCGCGCTCGACAAAGAGTGATGCGCGCACGTCGGTGAGCGGTCGATCGGCCGGACGGTCCTCGCGCGGCACGACCTCCTCGACGACGACAGCGATGGAATGCGGCAGTTCGTCCTGCACGCCGTCAAGCGCGGCCTCACGGATGAGCTCGGCGATGGTCTGGTCGACCGGCTCCTCGTCGACGTCGCCGTCGGGGAAGAGCTTCGGTCCCTCCGGCAGCAGGGCGATGAGCGAGGTGACGAGCAGGTCGACGTGGTGTCC
Organism: uncultured Bifidobacteriaceae bacterium; assembly: GCA_964343995.1. Classification (GTDB taxonomy): domain Bacteria; phylum Actinomycetota; class Actinomycetes; order S36-B12; family S36-B12; genus JBAWXR01. The sequence continues at coordinate 748 of CAYFLO010000030.1, read as the reverse complement.
GTCGACGGCCGAGACCGGAATGACCTCGGCCCACGTGACGCCGACCTCCTGTCCGAGCTCGGCCACCTGAGCTAGCCGTTCGGCCAGGACGTCGCGGCTGACGGCGTCGGTCTTGGTGACGACGGCGACCACCGGCTTGTCGCGCAGGAAGGAGACCTCGGTGGCGATGAACCGGTCGCCCGGTCCGACCGGCTGGTCGGCTGGGATGACCATGCACACGACATCGACGGTCGACCACGTCTCACGCACCTGGTCGTTCAGGCGCTCCCCCAGCAGGGTGCGCGGTCGGTGCAGACCCGGAGTGTCGACGAGCACCAGTTGACCCTCGGGCCGGTCCACGACCCCGCGCAGCACTCGGCGGGTGGTCTGCGGTCGGTCGGACGTGATCGCCACCTTGCGGCCCACCATGGCATTGGTCAGTGTGGACTTGCCGGCATTGGGCCGACCCACCAGACAGGCGAAGCCGCTGCGGAACGTCATGGCGACACCGTCTCATTCGAGAGCGCGTCATCGCGCGCACTGCCTCGACGCGAGCCGAGCCCGAGGATCCCCAGGGCCACCAGGACCAGGACGACACCACCCCATCCTGTGCCACCGATGGACTCCCCCAGCACGACCACTGCGAGCACGGTCGCGACGACCGGCTCCATGAGGTTGAGCGTGGCGATGGATCCCGGTGGCAGCACCGACAGGCCGATGCCGAACAGGATGTAGGCCACGGTCGTGGTGGCCAGCCCCAGCCACAGCA
>CAYFLO010000029.1:5703-11098 GCA_964343995.1 uncultured Bifidobacteriaceae bacterium | reverse complement strand
CACCTGCCCGCACTGCCTGAACACACTGGGCCGGGAGTACCCGCAGCTCGGCGGCAACTTCGAGGTCGTCCACCACACCCAGCTGCTCGACGCGCTGGTCAAGGAGGGACGCCTCACGCCGGTGACCCGGGTCGACGAGAAGGTCACCTACCACGATCCGTGCTACCTGGGCCGGCACAACAACGTCTACGTGCCGCCGCGTGAGCTCATCGATGCCACCGGCGCCACCCGCGTGGAGATGGAGCGCCGCGGAGACAAGTCCTTCTGCTGCGGCGCCGGCGGCGCGCGCATGTGGATGGAGGAGAAGCTCGGCACCCGCATCAACCAGAACCGCGGCGACGAGGCGATCGCCACCGGCGCGGCCCGTGTGGCCGTGGCCTGCCCGTTCTGCTCGGTCATGCTCAACGATGCGGTGACCAAGCGGCAGGCCGAGGGCACCGCCGAGGGTGTCGAGGTCGTCGACATCGCCACGCTGCTCCTCGACGCCACCGCACGCTCATGACCTTTGCCCCCGGAGTGCCCTGCTGGGCATCCCTAGCCACCCCCGATGTCGACGTGGCCCGCACCTTCTACTCCGGCGTGCTCGACTGGCAGATCGCGCCGATCGACGCGGCCACCGGCGCGCACGCCACGGCCATGGTCGACGGCGGATCTGTCGCCGGCATCGGCCCGCTGCGCGGTGCACCGGTGTCGTCGTGGACGCTGTACTTCGCCAGCGACGACGCCGACGCGACGGCCGCGGCAATCACCGCAGCGGGCGGCACCGTGATGCTCGCCCCCGGCGATGTCGGCGATGCGGGACGCATGCTCATCGCGGCCGACCCCACGGGTGCGGTCTTCGCGGTGTGGCAGGCCAAGGGACGCGCCGGCTTCGCCGCCCCCGGCACCACGGGCAGCTTCGTGTGGTGCGACCTGCGCACCCCCGATCCTGATCGCGCGCGGATGTTCTACGCGTCGGTGTTCGGCTACTCGTTCGCGCCGGTACCGATGGCCGGGCCGGAGTACACGACCTGCGCACCGGCCGCGTCTCCTGCCCCGATCGGCGGGATCGGGCCGATGATGGGTGCTCCCGAGGGCACGCCCCCGCACTGGCTGGTCTACTTCGGCGTCGCTGACGCCGATGCCGCCGCGGCTGCTGCGTCGCGCCTCGACGGTCAGTCGCTGGCCGCGCCGTTCGACACCCCGTTCGGTCGCATGGCCCCGCTCATGGACCCGTTCGGCGTGGTGTTCTGGGGCGTGCAGCTGTCGGGCTGACCGCCCGTTCCTTCCGCGCGCTACGAGGAGCGCGGGTGATCCCCGCCGTGCACCTGGTCGACCGCGTGCGCGAGCACCGGGCCTAGTGCCGCCAGCGCATCGCGCGCGCCTCCGGGTGATCCGGGAGCATTGATGATGAGCGTGCTGCCGGCGATGCCGGCGATCCCGCGCGACAGCACGGCGGTGGGCACTCCGTTGGCCACGCCATAGGCGCGGATCGCCTCGGCCAGGCCGGGTGACTCGCGCTCGATGACCTCGCGGGTCATCTCCGGCGTGACGTCCATCGGTGTGTGCCCGGTGCCACCGGTGGTGACGACGAGGTCGACGCTGTCGGCCACCGCGGCACGCAGGGCGTCGCGCAGCGGCGTGCCGTCGGGCACCACCACCGGTGCGTCGACCTCGAAGCCGAGGGCGACCAGCCCGTCGACGAGCACCGGGCCGGAGCGGTCCTCGTACTGCCCCGCGGCCGCGCGGTTGGACGAGGTGATGACGCGGGCCCGCATCAGCGGGTCCAGTGCCCGGAGCGTCCGCCGAGCTTCTCCAGCAGCACCACCTCGGCGATGGCCGCGGAGCGGTCCTTGCCCTTGACCATGTCGATCACGGTGAGGCCACCGACGGCTGCTGCAGTGAGCGCCTCCATCTCCACGCCGGTGCGGTCAGCGGTGCGCACGGTGACGAGCACCAGCACGCCGGGCTCATCGGTGACGGTCACCTCCACGTCGACGCCGTGGATGGCGATGGGGTGGCACAGCGGGATGAGGTCGGGGGTGCGCTTGGTGGCCTGGATCGCGGCGATGCGTGCCACGGCCAGGGCGTCGCCCTTGGGCATCGCGCCACTGCGCAGCAGGTCGGCGACCTCGGCCGACACGGTGACGCGGCAGCGCGCGGTGGCCGAGCGCACGGTGACGTCCTTGTCGGTGACGTCGACCATGCGGGCCTCGCCCTTGGCGTTGAGGTGCGTGAGCTCGGACGCGTCAGCCATGTGCGCAGCCTAGGCGGCGCGGACGGGGAGCGCGTCCCCGTGACGAAGGGAGGTCCGATGCGCGGCCTCGCGCACGGCCTCGAGGACCTCCGCCATCGCGTCGACCGTGTGCCCGGACACGAAGGCATCCACGTAGGGCAGCGCCGCAGCCATGCCGGCGACGAGCGGCGCATAGCCCTGGGCGGCGCTGCGCGGATTGACCCAGATGATCCGGTGGGCCAGGCGTGCCAGGCGCGCCATCGCCTCGCCAAGGACGGCCGGGTCGTCGACCTCCCAGCCGTCAGACACGATGATGATCACCGCGCCGCGCGCCATGCCGCGGCGTCCGTACACGTCGAGGAACTCCATCAGCGCGCGACCGATGCGGGTGCCACCGCTCCAGTCGCTCGCGGCGAGGCGGGCACGCCGGTAGGCGGCATCCGGGTGATCGTCGGCGAGCTCGCGGGTGAGCCGCGTCAACCGCGTGGCGAACGCGAACGCCTCCGCCCCGAGCGCGCGCACGGCCCCGCGCAGCAGGTGCAGGTACACGCGCGCGTACGGCTCCATTGATCCGGAGACGTCGGCGAGCAGCACCACGCGGCGCGGCTGGACGATCCGCGTGCGCCACACCAGGTCGACCGGGTCGCCGGCGGTGCGGTGCGCGCGGCGCAGGGTGGCGCGCAGGTCAAGGTGGCGGCCGCGCGAGGCGCGGCGGGTGCGGCGGGTCGTGCGCGGCGGCGGCACGAGCGGCAACTGCTCGACCAGCCGCGCGATGAGGGCGAGTTCATCGGGCGTGCATGCGGAGAACTCCCGACTGCTCAGCCGCTCGGTCGTGCTCATCGCGGCGAGCACCGACGGGTCGCCGGGGTCGTCGGCCTTCGCCTCGCGCTCGGGGGTGGCCCCGGTGGCCTGCGGGCCGGAACCGGACATGCGCGGGGCGGCGTCGCGACGGTCATCGGCGGGTCGTCCGCCCGTGGCCTCCTGCGGTCCCTTGCCTCCGGCTGCCGGCGGCAGCGGCACCTCGGCCAGCGAGACCAGACCGCGGAACACCTCGCGGAAGGCACGGTCGTAGGTGGGCACCTGCTCGCGGTCGGACACCAGCGTCACCCGGCCCAGCCAGTACAGCTCGTCGACCCCCTGCGGTCGCGCGCACAGCACCGACGTCGCGAACCGCACACTGCGGTCAGGGGTGATCGGCAGGCCGGACTCGTGAAGCACGTGACCGAACGCCGCGACGAGCGCGGCGAAGTCGACCGGCGACTCGTCGATCACGCGCCGCCGGCCACCCAGGCCAGGCCCTGCTCGCGCGCGACGTCCTGGTCCTCGCGGTACTTCAGCACCGAACCCAACGTGCGCTCGACGCCGTCGGCGTCCAGACGCACCAGGCCCAGCAGCATCGCCGCGTGCACCCAGTCGATCGCCTCGGCGACGCCGGGAGGCTTCTGCACGTCCAGGCCGCGCAGGCGATCGACGGCCGCGGCCACCTGCTCGGCGAGTTCCGGCGGCGCCGACGGCACGCGCAGGCGCACGATCTGCGTGGCGTGCGCGAGGTCGGGGTAGTCGATCCAGTGGTACAGGCAGCGGCGCTTGAGGGCATCGTGCAGGTCGCGCGTGCGGTTGGACGTGAGGATGACGATCGGTGCCACGCGGGCGCGCACCGTGCCGATCTCCGGCACCGTCACCGCCGACTCGGCGAGCAACTCGAACAGGAACGCCTCGAACTCCTCGTCGGCGCGGTCGACCTCGTCGATGAGGAGCACGGCGGGGTTCGGCCCAGGATGCTCCAGCGCCTTCAGCAGGGGTCGATGGATGAGGTAGTCGGGCGCGAAGAGATCGGCCTCGGCGAGATCGGCGCCCTGGGCCTCGGCCAGGCGGATGCCCAGCAGCTGCCTCGGGTAGTTCCACTCGTAGAGCGCCTCTCCCACGTCGATGCCCTCGAAGCACTGCAGACGGATGAGCGGGGTGTCGAGCATGGCGGCCAGCGCCGCCGCGGCCTGCGTCTTGCCCACGCCGGCCTCGCCCTCCAGCAGCAGCGGCTGCGGCAGGCGCACCGCGCAGAACAGCGCGGTGGCCAGGCCCGGCTCGGCCAGGTAGTCGTGGGCGGCGAGCTGCTGGGCAAGCGCGGACGGATCCGGCAGCAGCGCGGCGAGGTCAGTGGAGCTCATGGATGACGTCCTAGTGCCGCGACGCGGCGATCCACCAGATCACGCCGACCACGACGACGACACCGATCACCACCGGGACGACGCGCTTGAGCACCGGCACCATCGCGGCGCTACCGAGATCGAGTGCCTCGTTGTTGAGCACGGGGGCCGGAGCCGCGGCGGGCGCTGAGGAGTCCGATGACGACGCATCGGCAGGCGCTGCGGCCTTGCGCTGCTCGATCACGGTCTGGAGGTTGCCCGCGAACTGGTCGATGAGCCGCTTGGAGACATCGGCCATCACCCCGCGCCCGAACTGGGCGGCCTTGCCGGTGATGGTGAGGTCGGTGACGATCGAGGCGCGGGTGGCCTGCGGACCTTCGCTGGTGAGGACCGCGGTGATCGTCGCCGACGCGTTGCCGCCGCCCTTGAGCTCGCGCCCGCTCGCCTCGATGACCGCGGTGTGCGTGGCCGCGTCCTTGCTCACGAAGTGCGCCTGGCCGCCGAAGGTCATGGTCACCGGGCCCAACTTGACCTTGACGTTGGCGGTGAAGGTGTCGCCGTCGGCACCGGTGAGAGTGGCCCCGGGCATGCAGGGAGCGATGGACTCCACGTCGAGCAGGGTCGCCCACGCGGTGTCGATGTCCGCGGGGACGACGAACGAGTTCTCCAACTCCATGGACCCTCCCGGTCTCAGGGCCAGTCTGGCCCACGGAATCGGGGTCGGCGCGCGGGATCGAGATTCCCGCACCTAGCCTTGGGCCATGTCCACGCCCACCCCCGCGTCGACGACCGTCGACGTTCACCTGTTCGCGGCGGCACGCGCGGCCGTAGGGGCGGGCGAAGTCCAGGCGATTCCGGGAACCCTGGAGAGCATCCTGCTGGAGCTCGCCGAGCAGCATCCGGCCTTCGCTCCGGTGCGCGCGCGCTGCTCGTTCCTCGTGGACGGGCTGGTCGTGCACGGGGACCTCGGCTACGTGAACGTTGCCGCCGGCCAGCGGGTCGACGTCCTCCCCCCCTTCGCCGGCGGCTGAGCCCG
>CAYFLO010000029.1:0-5603 GCA_964343995.1 uncultured Bifidobacteriaceae bacterium | reverse complement strand
CGCCGGCGGCTGAGCCCGGCCGCTAGCCGCCGATGGCGGACATCGGTCGCACCGGCTGCAGGAACAGCGGGTCGCCGATGCCGTGACCGCGGCGCTTGGCCGCCACACTGCCGCGCAGAAGGTCGGCGATGCGCGCGCGGCGCTCGTCGCGACTCAGGCTCGGATCACGCAGCGCCGTGCGCACGTCGGTCTCGTCGTGCGCGAAAAGGCAGTTGCGCACCTGCCCGTCGGCGGTGAGTCGAAGCCGATCGCACGCGGCGCAGAACGGGTCGCTCACGCTGGCGATGATGCCCACGGTGGCCGGGCCACCATTGACCGCGTACTCCTCGGCCGGCGCCGAGCCGCGTCCGGGCACGGGGGTGAGGGTGAACTCCTGCGACAGGATCTCCAGCACCTCAGCAGCGGTGACCATCTGCGAGCGGTCCCACGCGCCGCCCGCATCGAGCGGCATCTGCTCGATGAACCGCAGCTGCCAGTCGTGCTCGAGGGCATGACGCAGAAGCGGGATCGCCTCGTCGTCGTTGATGCCGCGCATGAGCACGGCATTGACCTTCAGTGGCGTGAGGCCGGCCTTCTGCGCCGCCTCGATGCCGGCGAGCACGTCGGCGAAGCGGTCGCGCTTGGTGAGATCGGCGAAGCGCTGGCGATCCAGGGTGTCCAGGCTGATGTTCACGCGCTCCAGACCGGCCTGCGCGAGCGGCTCGGCGAGGTCGGCCAGGCGCAGCGCATTGGAGGTGAGCGACACCCGCGGCTGGGCGGGCAGCTCGCGGATGCGTCGCACGATCTCCACGACGTCCGGACGCAGCAGCGGCTCACCGCCGGTGAGCCGGATGCTCGTGACGCCGAGCTCGGTGGCGACGTCGACGACCTCGACCAGCTCGTCGATGCTCAGCAGGTGGTCGCCGGGAAGCCACGCGGAGAAGTCCGCGGGCATGCAGTAGGTGCAGCGCAGGTTGCAGCGGTCGGTGACCGAGACGCGCATGTCGCGGTGCACGCGGCCGAAGGTGTCGACGAGCCCGCTCATGCGCAGTTCACCCACTCGTCGGTGCCGTCGGCGAACACCTGGTGCTTCCAGACCGGCAGCAGCTCCTTGGTGAGGTCGACCAGGGCCGCACAGGCGCGGAACGCCTCCTCGCGGTGCCCGGACGAGACCGCGGCCACGAGGGCGGCGTCGCCGATGGCCAGGTCGCCGATGCGGTGGGAGACCGCCAGGGCCACCAGATCGAACTGCTCGGCGATCTGTTGGGCCACCGTGGCGAGCACCTCGGCGGCGCTCGGGTGGCCCTCGTACTCCAGGCGCACCACCGGGCGGTCGTGGTCGTGGTTGCGGACGTTGCCGCTGAAGGTGACGACGGCGCCGGCGGCCGGATCGGCCACCAGGGCGGCCACGGCTGAGGCGTCAATGGGGGACGCCGTCACCTCGACCAGCCGAATCAGGCTCACCGGTCCATTATTGGGGGCGGGCCGCGGGGCGGCCCGTCGACGGCGAGATCCGTCGATCCCCCCTCATGGCAGACCGGAGACCCACCGTGCGCGAGGTGCTCGACGAGCTGATCGCCGCCCGCGACCGCGACGGGAGCGTGGCCATGGCCACCGTCGTGCGCACGTGGCGGTCGGCGCCGCGCCCGGCCGGCGCCTCCATGCTCGTCACCCAGGGTGGCGAGGCGGTCGGCTCGGTGAGCGGCGGTTGCGTCGAAGGCGCGCTGTACGACCTGGGCCAGGAGACCCTCGCCGATGGCGTCGCCCGCCTGGAGACCTACGGCGTGAGCGACGACGACGCCTTCGCGGTCGGCCTGTCGTGCGGCGGCATCCTGGAAATCTTCGTCGAGCGCGTCGACGCGCAGACGTGGCCCGAGCTCGACGGCATCGCCCGCAGCATCGCTGCCGGTGAGCCCGTCGCCGTGGCCACGATCGTGCGCGGCCCGCACGACATCGGCCGGCACCTGGTCGTGCGCGCCGACTCCGTCGAAGGGTCACTGGGCACCGAGCGCCTCGACGACACCGTGCGCGACGACGTGCGCGGCATGCTCGCCGCCGGCACCACCGGCTTCCTGCAGTACGGCCCCGAGGGCGAGCGGCTCGGCGATGGGCTTGACATCTTCGTCGCCAGCTACGCGCCGCCCGCCGACATGTTCGTCTTCGGCGCCATCGACTTCTCGCGCGCACTCGTGCGCGTGGGCAAGCTGCTGGGCTACCGCGTCACCGTGTGCGATGCGCGCCCGGTGTTCGCCACGACCAAGCGCTTCCCCGAGGCCGACGAGGTCGTCGTCGACTGGCCGCACCGCTGGCTGGCGCAGCAGGAGGTCACGCCGCGCACGGTCATCGCTGTGCTCACCCACGACCCCAAGTTCGACGTGCCCGCCCTGTCGGTGGCCCTGCGCACCCCCGCGGGCTACATCGGCGCCATGGGCTCGCGCCGCACGCACGAGGACCGACTCAACCGACTGAAGGAGGCCGGGGTCACCGACGACGAGATCGCGCGCCTGCACTCCCCGATCGGTCTTGACCTTGGAGCGCGCACCCCGGAGGAGACCGCGATCTCGATCGCGGCCGAGATCGTGCAGCACCGCTGGGGCGGATCGGGCGCGCGGCTGGCGCAGACGGCCGGCCCCATCCATCCCGGCGCCCCGCGGTAGCGCGCATGACGACGGCCGGGCTGGTGCTCGCCGCCGGTGCCGGCACCCGCTATGGCGGCCCGAAGGCGCCGGTGGTGGTCGACGGCGAGCGACTCGTCGACCGCGCGGTTCGGATCATGCGCGCGGGGGGATGCGATCCGATCGTGGTCGTTCTGGGCGCGTGGGTCGGCGATGTCGACGGTGCCGTCGTGGTGGAGAACCCGAACTGGGCCGACGGCATGGGGTCCTCGCTGCGCGCGGGGCTGGCGCACCTGCAGGAGCACGTGCCCGACGACGTCAACGCGGTGCTCGTCACCCTCGTCGACCTTCCCGGGCTCACGCCCGAGGCGGTCCAGCGAGTGCGGGCAGCCGACGGCATCGCGGTGGCGGCCTACGACGGTGAGCGTGGCCACCCGGTGCAGTTTCCCCGTGGGCACTGGGCGGCGGTCATGCAAGCGGCTCAGGGTGATGCGGGAGCCCGAGGGTTTCTGCGCGGCCGCGACGACATCACGCTGGTGGAGGTGGCCGACGTCGCCGACGGCGCCGACCTCGACGTGCCGCGCGCGTAGACGTCAGCGCTGTGCGCTCGTCGATCCCATCGACATCGCGTGGCCGGGGTGCCCCGCAGACGCGCCGTTGCCCACGAGCGTCCACGACACGGCACCCAGCAGCAGCATCGCCATGCCGACGACGACAAGTGTGCGCGACGATCGCAGCGGCGACTTCTGCCAGCACACCAGCGCGGTGACGGCGACCAAGAGCAGCATCGACAGCCACAGCTGCGGCAGCAGCATCATCGTGGCGCCGGCCGCAATCATGAGCGGCCCACATGAAGTCACGCAGCGCAGGCCCTGACGCAGGCCATAGGCACTCGGGTTGCCGTGATATCCGACCGACCGACAGGTGACAAGCTGACGGCGCACCCACGGCAGCAGCTGCCACGCCCCGGCCACCGCCCACGCGAGCGCCAGTGCACCCGGCGTCCAGGTGATCGCCCGCCCCAGGAGCAGCGCCGGCACGCCGGCGGCCGCCCACACCGCCACGAACCCGGCCGTGAAGGCCAGGGCCCGCAGCGGCGAGCCGTCGGCCGCGCGCGCAAGCGGACGGGAGACCGACGGGACCATCATCGCGACGGCCATCGCCAGCCACATCGTCCAGAAGCGGTCCATCGGGGTGAGGGCCACCAGCACCCACGCCGCCACGACGACCACGCCGACCGGCACCAGCGCCGGCTGGGCCAGGGCACGCCGGTTCACGGCCGTGGAGGTGGACACCCCAGAAGGCTAGGGGCGCCGGAGCGATCTGGCACGTGCAGTTCTGATTCCGTGCCCGTCGCGCGCCAATCGCGCACCGATTCCGCCTAGACCGACGAGCGGCCCTGCGCCTGCACCCGCACCGGCGGCACCTGGATCCAGGGGAACCGGATCCACCGGTCGGTCTCACGCCAGGCCAGCTCGGGCAGGTAGGTGGTGCCGGGCTTGGCGTAGAGCACGGCTACGCGCACATCGGCATCCGGCGGTAGCAGCCCGCGCACGAAGTGCAAGGTGGCGCCGGTGTCGGCGACGTCGTCGGCCACGAGCACGCGCCGGCCGCTGAGGTCAGCGAGGTAGGGAAGCTGGCCGACGACCACTGGCTCGGGCAGCGTGACCCCGGCGTCGGTGTAGAACTCCACGTTCACGTGCCGCACGTCCTTCAGGTCGAGCGCATACGCCAGACCTGCGGCCACGAACAGGCCACCGCGCACGACCCCGAGCACGGTGTCGGGGATCCAGTCATCGTCGACGAGCCGCTGGGCGAGGTAGCGGATGCCCACGCCGAAGTCGGAGTAGGTGAGGATCTCCAGTTCGGATTCCGGCGGAATCATCGCTGGCTACACCTGGGTGCGGTGGAAGTTCGCAAAGGAACGCGACGGCGTCGGGCCACGCTGGCCCTGGTAGCGCGAGCCGTAGGTCGACGAGCCGTACGGATGCTCCGCCGGGCTCGACAGCCGGAACAGACACAGCTGGCCGATCTTCATCCCGGGATACAGCAGGATCGGCAGGTTCGCAACGTTGGACAGCTCGAGTGTCACGTGACCGCTGAATCCCGGATCGATGAAGCCGGCTGTGGAGTGGGTGAGCAGGCCCAGGCGGCCCAGCGACGACTTGCCCTCCAGGCGCCCGGCGATGTCGTCGGGCAGCGTGACGACCTCGAGGGTGGAGCCCAGGACGAACTCCCCGGGGTGCAGCACGAACGGCTCGTCGCCCTGCGGCTCCAACAGCCGGGTGAGATCGGGCTGCTCGGAAGCCGGGTCGATGTAGGGGTAGCGGTGGTTCTCGAAGACGCGGAACCAGCGATCCAGGCGCACGTCGACACTCGACGGCTGGATCATCGCGGCGTCGTAGGGCTCCAGCACAACCCGCCCGGAGGCGAGTTCGGCAGCGATGTCGCGGTCAGAGAGCAGCACGGGGCGAGGCTACCGATCCAGCAGGGCGGACGGGTCGTCGGGCACGTCAACCGCGCACTCAGCGAGCGCCTCGCGCGGCACGATCGCCAGCGCTGCCTCATTGGTGGCCGCGAGCACCACGGGTGCGGCGACACCGGCCTGGTGCGACTGCAGCCAACGTCCGGCGCACACCCCCCAGCGATCACCGGGGACCAGGCCCGGGAATCCGAACATCGGCGCCGGGGTGATGAGGTCATTGCCGATCTCGCGCTGGTGCTCGAGGAACTCCGCGGTCACGACAGCACACACCGTGTGCGAGCCAAGGTCGTCCGGACCGGTGGTGGTGTAGCCGTCGCGGTAGAAGCCGGTGAGCGGCTCCAGGCTGCACACCGAGAGCGGGTCACCGAGCACACTGCGCTGCGTCGGCGGATCCGGCGGGACGGTCGGAGTCATGGGGCGAAGACTAGGACGATCACGGGATGGCGGCAGCCGAGTCAGCGCCGTGGGGCATAATCGCCCACGGCCTCGGCCACCACGCGGGTGTAGTTCAATGGCAGAACATC
>CAYFLO010000028.1:0-11155 GCA_964343995.1 uncultured Bifidobacteriaceae bacterium | reverse complement strand
TGGCGTTCCTGGTGGCACTGTTCAAGGCGCGTCCGAGCCCGTTCTACGTGCTCGATGAGGTCGAGGCCGCGCTCGACGATGTCAACCTGGGCCGGCTCATCGACATCATCGAGGAGCTGCGCGACACGTCTCAGCTCATCGTCATCACGCACCAGAAGCGGACGATGGAGATCGCCGACGCGCTGTACGGCGTGTCGATGCGCGGCGACGGCGTGACCCAGGTCATCGGCCAGCGTCTGCGCGAACAGGCCACGGCCTAGCCTGCACCGATGTCGTCCACCGCACTGATCGTCGTCATCGCGGCGCTCGCCGTTCTCGCGGTGGTCGTTGCCCTCGTCGTCGTCACCGGCCGTCGGCGCCGGACCGCATCCACGACGCCGGCAGTCACCGCGCGGTCGGCCACTCCCGCGGTCGACGCCGCTGCGTTCGTCGCCCCTCCCGTGGCCCGTGCTGTTCCCGAGCCTGTCGCTGTTCCCGTCGCAGCACCGGTCGCCGCCCCCGTTGAGGCCGAAGTCCCGATCCCGCACGAGCCGGAGCCCGCCGAGGGGGAGGTCGAGGTTCCCGAGCCGGCTAGCGGCCGACTCCAGCGCCTGCGCGCCCGGCTTGCCCGCTCGCAGACGAGCGTGGGTCGCGGCCTGCTCTCGCTGCTGTCGCGTGGTGACATCGACGATGCCACCTGGGATGAGGTCGAGGAGGTGCTCCTCACCGCCGACCTCGGTGTGGCCCCGACGCAGGAGCTCCTGGACCGCCTGCGCACGCGGGTCAAGGTCGAGGGGAGCAGCGATCCGGAGCGCGTGCGCGCGATCCTGCGCGAAGAGCTCATCGTCCTGGTCGACCCCACCCTCGATCGCACCCTGCGGGCGCAGCGGGTCGATCACCGTCCCGGTGTCGTGCTGGTGGTCGGCGTCAACGGCACCGGCAAGACCACGACCACCGGCAAGATCGCTCGGCTGGCAGTAGCGAGCAACCAGACCGTCCTCCTGGGCGCCGCCGACACCTTCCGCGCCGCGGCCGCCGATCAGCTGCAGACCTGGGGCGATCGGGTCGGTGCCGCGGTCGTCCGGGGCCCGGAGGGGGGCGACCCCGCCTCCGTGGCCTTCGATGCCGTCGAGGCCGCCCAGCAGCGAGGACTCGACACCGTCATTATCGACACCGCCGGACGCCTGCACACCAAGACCGGCCTCATGGACGAGCTCGGCAAGGTCAAGCGCGTCGTGGAGAAGAAGTCACCCATCGACGAAGTGCTGCTCGTGCTCGACGCCACCACCGGGCAGAACGGACTGGTGCAGGCGCGGGTCTTCGCCGAGGTCGTCGACATCACCGGCATCGTCCTGACCAAACTCGACGGCACTGCCCGCGGCGGCATCGTCGTGGCGGTCCAGCGCGAGCTGGGGGTGCCGGTCAAGCTCGTCGGACTGGGGGAGGGCCCGGACGACCTGGCTCCCTTCGAGGCCGAGGCCTTCGTCGACGCCCTTCTGAGCGAGTAGGCCCCCTCCGGCTCCCTGTCGGTAACACGCCCGTCACACGCGGGCGGGGAATGTCACTCCTGCGAAACACCGGCGGCCATCGGCTGCAACCTTGCCGCTCCACGATCGGGTCGTCCCGGGGTCAACGGCGATCCCAGCATCCGACTCGATCAGGAGGTTCGTGAGATGGAACTCAGCGCGGGAGATACCGCCTGGGTGCTGACCGCCGCGGCACTGGTGCTGCTCATGACGCCCGGAGTGGCGTTCTTCTACGGCGGAATGGTGCGCTCCAAGAGCGTGCTCAACATGATGATGATGTCGTTCCTGGCCATCGCCATCGTCTCGGTGCTGTGGGTGGCCTTCGGGTTCTCCTTGGCCTTCGGAGACAGCGGCAACGGCTTCATCGGTGACCTGTCGTGGTCCGGGCTCACCAGCCTGGTCGGTCAGCTGGCCGACAACGGCGGCACCTATCCGATTCCGGCACTGGCGTTCGTGATGTTCCAGCTGATGTTCGCCATCATCACGGTGGCACTCATCTCCGGAGCCGTGGCCGATCGCATGAAGTTCGTCGCGTGGGGCTGCTTCGCCGCCGCGTGGGTGATCCTCGTGTACTTCCCGGTCGCGCACTGGGTCTTCGACTTCGGCGGCACGGAGATGGGCGGCAGCGGTGCCGGCTGGCTGGCGAATCTGGGGGTCCTGGACTTCGCCGGTGGCACGGCGGTGCACATCAACGCCGGCGCCGCTGGTCTGGCCCTGGTCATCGTCATGGGCAAGCGCATCGGCTTCGGCAAGATCCCGATGAAGCCGCACAGCCTGCCCTTCGTCATCCTGGGTGCCTCGCTGCTGTACTTCGGCTGGTTCGGCTTCAACGCCGGCTCGGCGCTGGGAGCCAATGACCTGGCGGCCGTGGCCTTCACCAACACAATGGTGGCCACCGCAGCGGCGATCCTGGGCTGGCTGCTCGTCGAGAAGCTGCGCGACGGGCACGCGACCAGCCTGGGTGCGGCGTCCGGCGCCGTGGCCGGCCTCGTGGCCATCACTCCGGCCTGTGCCTTCGTCGCGCCGTGGGGCGCCATCGCCATCGGCCTTATCGCCGGTGTCGTGTGCGCGTTCGCGGTGACCCTGAAGTACAAGCTGGGCTACGACGACTCCCTGGACGTCGTGGGCGTGCACATGGTCGGCGGCATCGTCGGCTGCCTGCTCATCGGCTTCTTCGCCACGACCGCGGTCAACAAGGCCGGCAAGGACGGTCTGTTCTACGGCGGTGGCCTGGGAGTCCTGGGCACCCAGGCGATCGGAGCCTTCTCGGTGCTGATCTACTCGTTCGTCATCTCGCTCATCCTCGCGCTCATCTTGAAGTACACCGTCAAGCTGCGGGTGAGCAGGGATGATGAGCAAAGCGGTATTGATCTCGCGGTCCACGCCGAGACGGCGTATGTGCTGGGAGAGTCGGGTGGCGGTGGCGTCTTCGCCGGCGTCGGTCACGCAGGTCGCAACGCATCGGAGGCGCAGTCATGAAGCTGATCACCGCGATCATCAAGCCGTTCAAGCTCGAGGACGTCAAGAGCGCTCTGGAGGGACGCGGCATCCACGGCCTCACCGTCTCGGAGGTGTCCGGCTTCGGCCGGCAGCGCGGGCACACCGAGGTGTACCGCGGGGCCGAGTACACCGTCGACCTCATCCCCAAGGTCCGTGTCGAGGTCGTCGTCGACGATGACGTGGCCGACGGTGTCGTCGAGGCCATCGTCACCTCGGCGCAGACCGGAAAGATCGGCGACGGCAAGGTGTGGGTCATCCCTGTCGATACGGTCGTGCGCGTGCGCACCGGAGAGCGGGGGTCGTCGGCCCTGTAGGGCTCGACGTCCGTTCGTGACCACCTTCGCCGAGGCCAGGCTCGACCTGGTACGTCGCCCCGGGCTCGACGGCCCGGGGC
Organism: uncultured Bifidobacteriaceae bacterium; assembly: GCA_964343995.1. Lineage (GTDB taxonomy): Bacteria > Actinomycetota > Actinomycetes > S36-B12 > S36-B12 > JBAWXR01. The sequence goes on along the minus strand of CAYFLO010000028.1, from coordinate 7,756 downwards.
GACGTGCTGCGCTCACGCAGTCCGCCGATGAGTGGCTGGCTGACCTGTTCGCCCAGGCCACGTCCGCCGAGAGCCAGGCCTTCGCGCTCATCGCCGTTGGCGGCTACGGCCGGGGAGACCTTGCCCCCGGCAGCGACCTGGACCTGGTCCTGCTGCACCGCGCGGGTGCGGCGGACGCGCAGCGCGTGGCCGATCGGCTCTGGTACCCGATCTGGGACTCCGGGGTGCGCATCGACCACAGTGTGCGCACGGTCGCCGAGGCACGTCGTGCCGCGGCCGACGATCTCAAGGTTGCCCTCGGGCTTCTGGATGCCCGGGTCATCGCCGGAGATGCGGACCTGGGGGCCTCCCTCACGCACGCGGTTCTGGGGGACTGGCGGGCGATGGCACAGCAGCGACTGCCCGAACTGCGCGCCCTCGTCGACGAGCGACGCACGCGGGTGGGAGAGCTGGCGCAGGTGCTCGAGCCGGACCTGAAGGAGTCGTACGGCGGCCTTCGTGACGCCACGGTGCTGCGAGGGATCGCCGCCACCTGGGTCACCGACATCCCCCACACCGGCTGGGAGGAGTCGGTGATGGTCCTTCTTGATGTGCGCGATGCGCTCCACCGGGTGACCGGACGTCCCGGTGACCGGCTGCTCATGCAGGAGCAGGAAGCCGTGGCGCAGGATCTCGGGTATTCCGATTCCGATGCGCTGCTGCGCGCGGTCTACGACGCGGCCCGCGACGTGGCCTACGCCAGTGACGTCGCCTGGCATCGCGTCGACCGTGCCACCCGACGCGAGCCTCGCCTGTCGTTCCGGCCGCTGCGTCGCGGCACCGGCCCCACCCGTCGCCCGCTCGCCGACGGTGTCGTGGTGCAGGACGGTGAGGCCGTCCTCGCTCTTGACGCGCACCCTGATCGCGACCCGGGCCTGCTCCTGCGCGCTGCGGCGGCTGCCGCCCAGTCCGGACTCGTCCTCGCCCCGCACGCCATTGAGCGGCTGGTGCTGGAGTGCCCGCCGCTGGAGTGGACGTCGGCCGACCGCGAGGCGCTCGTGTCCCTGTTGGGATCGGGCTCGGGCCTGCTGCCGGTGTGGGAGGCGCTCGACCGCGCGGGAGTGATCGAGCGGCTCATCCCCGGCTGGGAGGTCGTGCGGTCACGACCCCAGCGCAACGCCCTGCACCGGTTCACCGTCGACCGGCACCTGGTCGAGACCGCGACGCAGGCGTGCGCCTTCACACGGCATGTCGACCGGCCCGACCTGCTCCTGCTCGGGGCGCTCCTGCACGACATCGGCAAGGGCCGCCCGGGCGACCACAGTGAGGTTGGGGCGCAGGTGGCCGCGGATCTGGTGCGATCGTGGGGCTTCGACGAGCACGACGTGGCGGTCGTCGAGGCGCTGGTGCGCCACCACCTCGTCCTGCCCGATATCGCCACCCGTCGCGACCTCGACGACCCGGCTGTCATCAGCGAAGTCGCCGCGCTGGTGGGCTCCGTTGAGGTCGTCGACCTGCTGGCCGAGTTGGCGGTGGCCGACTCGCTGGCGACCGGCCCGTCGGTGTGCAGCGAGTGGCGCTTCGGGCTCATCGCCGACCTCGCCGATCGCGTGCGCGCCGCCCTGCACGGGCGCCCGCGCCCCGAGCCACCCGCGCTCACCGAGGCGCAGCGCGTGGCGCTGGGACACGAGGGTGTCTGGGTGATCATGGATGAGGAGGCCGACACCACCGTCGTCACCGTGGCCGCGCCGGATCGCGTAGGCCTGCTGGCGCTTGTCGCCGGCGTGCTGTCCCTCAACCGGCTCAACGTGCTCACGGCCAGTATTCGCACGGTGGGTGAGCGGGCCGTTCAGGAGTGGCGCGTGCGACCGGCCTTCGGCGACCCACCGGCGTTCGATCGCCTCGCTGGTGACATCCGTCGCGCGCTCGATGGAACCCTGGATGTCTCCGGCCAGCTGGCGCGTCGCGACGCCGACCAGCCGGTGTCGGCACGCTCGCAGTACCCCGAGCCCGTAGTCGACGTCCTCGTCGGCGGCTCGCAGGCCACGGTCGTGGAGGTGCGTGCCCACGATGCGCCCGGCCTACTGCACCGCGTCGCCGCGGCCGTGTCATCGGCGGGCGTCACGATCACCGGTGCACGCGTCTCCACGCTCGGCTCCGATGCCGTCGACGTCTTCTTCGTCACCGACATGCATGGAGGCCTGCTCGAGCCGGACGTGCGTGAGGCACTCGCTGTGCACCTGCGTGAGGCGCTCGCCTAGGCCCGTCCCGGTGCCTCATGAGGGTGGACGCGCCCCGGATACGCTGCGCCCGTGTTCGCCTCCCTGTCCGACCGGCTCGCCGCGACCTTCAAGGGTCTGCGCGGCAAGGGGCGGCTGTCGGAGGCCGATGTCGACGTCACCGTGCGCGAGATTCGCACGGCCCTGCTCGAAGCCGACGTCGCCCTGCCGGTGGTGCGTCAGTTCTGCGCCACCGTCAAGGAGCGGGCGCTGTCGGCGGAGGTGTCCGGCGCCCTCAACCCGGCCCAGCAGGTCGTCAAGATCGTTCACGAAGAACTCGTCACGGTTCTGGGCGGCCAGACCGCGCGGCTGACCTACGCCAAGACCGATCCCACCGTCATCCTCCTGGCCGGCCTGCAGGGTGCGGGCAAGACGACCCTCGCGGGCAAGCTGGCCCGGCATCTGCGCGAGCAGGGACGCACACCGCTCCTCGTCGCCGCCGATCTCCAGCGCCCCAACGCGGTCGACCAGCTGAAGGTCGTCGGTGAGCGCGCCGGTGTGCCGGTGTTCGCCCCCGAGCCGGGCAACGGTGTCGGCGATCCGGTCGCGGTCGCCCGCGCGGGACGCGCCGAGGCCCTGGCCAAGGTGCACGACACCGTCATCATCGACACCGCCGGCCGCCTGGCCATCGACGCGGAGCTCATGGCCCAGCTGCGCGATGTGCGCGATGCGGTCTCCCCGGACAACACCCTGCTCGTCGTCGACGCGATGATCGGTCAGGACGCTGTGCGCACCGCGCAGGAATTCCTCGACGGTGTGGGCTTCGACGGCGTTGTCCTCACCAAGCTCGACGGCGATGCCCGCGGCGGTGCGGCGCTGTCGATCGTCACCGTCACGGAGCGTCCGATCATGTTCGCGTCCGTGGGGGAGAAGCTCGACGAGTTCGAAGCCTTCCATCCCGATCGCATGGCCTCGCGGATCCTCGATATGGGCGATGTCCTCACCCTGATCGAGCAGGCCGAGAAAGCGTTCGACGCCGAGCAGGCCGAGCGCATGGCCCGCAAGGTCTCGCGCGGCGAGGACTTCACCCTCGACGACTTCCTCGAGCAGATGCAGGCCGTCAAGAAGATGGGCTCGCTGGGCAAGATCCTGGGCATGCTGCCGGGCGCCGGCGACATGAAGGCCCAACTCGATCAGGTCGATGACCGCGAGTTGGATCGGGTGGCCGCGATCATCCAGTCGATGACGCCGGCCGAGCGCCAGGACCCCAAGATCCTCAACGGCTCGCGGCGTTCGCGCATTGCCCGTGGATCCGGCCGTGCCGTCAGCGAGGTCAACGCGCTGATCGAGCGTTTCGCGCAGGCCCAGAAGATGATGAAGCAGATGGGCAAGGGTGGGATGCCGGGCATGCCTGGGCTTCCCGGTATGGGCATGGGCAAGAAGGCCAAGGGTCGCTCCGGCAAGGCTGACAAGGCGGCCAAGGGCAAGAGCCGCAGCGGCAACCCGGCCCGGCGGGCGCAGGAGGAGGCCGGGGGCCGCTCGGGTGCGGGAGCCACCGGGGGGCCCGGATCCCTCCTGGACGCCGGAGCGCAGGGGGCTTCGGCCCCCATGGACCCCGCCGACCTCACCCTGCCCGCTGGCCTGAAGGACCTGCTGAAGTAACCGGACGGTCAGCCCCGGCACGGCCCGCTGGTCGGAGCACCCCGGCAGGTCTGGCAGACTGAGCCCGCTCGAACGGGGCCCCTCTACCCCCGTCGGGCACCCGAAGCTTCGCCGGCCTCGTGTCCCCACCCCGGGGGCGGCGCGCACCACCACCTGTTTCGTGAGGAGCCGTTCGTCTCGTGGCCGTCAAGATCAAGTTGAAGCGCCTGGGCAAGATCCATGCCCCGCAGTACCGCATTGTCGTCGCTGACTCCCGCACGGCCCGCAACGGCCGCGCGATCGAGGAGATCGGCATCTACCAGCCGATGTCCGACCCCAGCGTCATCAAGGTCGACTCCGCCCGGGTCCAGTACTGGCTCGGGGTCGGCGCGCAGCCGACCGAGTCGGTCACCGCGATCCTGAAGGTCACGGGCGACTGGCAGAAGTTCAAGGGCCTGCCGGGTGCCGAGGGCACGCTGAAGGTCGCCGAGCCCAAGGCCAGCAAGCTCGTCGCCTACGAGGCCGCCGTCAAGGACGCCGCGAACGAGCCCAAGGTCGCTCCCAAGCCCAAGGCTGTCGTCGTCGAGACGGCCGCGAGCGCTGAGGCCGCCGAGGTCGCTGCCGCTGTGGCCGAGGAGGTCGCCGTCGAGGCGGCCACCGCTGAGCTCGCTGCCGAGATCACCGCTGCTGAGGGTGTCGCTGCCGACGAGGCGGCCGTTGAGGCGATCGTCGTCGCGGCGGAGGTCGCGTCAGACGAGTCTGCTGACGCGTGATGCTCGACGAGGCCCTCGCGCACCTCGTGCGCGGCATCGTCGACAACCCTGACGACGTCGACGTCCGCGAGCGCTCCGGGCGCCGCGGCACCTCCCTGGACGTCCGGGTGCACCCCGACGACATGGGGCGCGTCATCGGGCGCGGCGGCCGCACGGCCACCGCGCTGCGCACGGTCATCACGGCCATCAACGACGGCCGTGGCGTGCGCATCGACTTCATCGACGCCGCCTAGAGCCATGCGGGTCGTCGTCGGCCGGATCGGCCGACCGCACGGCATTCGCGGTGAGGTCACCGTCGAGCCGCGCACCGACGAACCCGACCTGCGCTTCGCCGATGGCGCGACGCTGCTGGTCGACGATCGTGCCGACCTTGCTTCCCTGGAGGTCGAGCGCGCGCACTGGCACTCGGGCCGGCTCCTGGTCGCGTTCCACGGTGTCGACGATCGCAACGCGGCCGAGGCTCTGCGCGGCGTGCTGCTGTCCGTGGACCGTGACGATGACGCGGTTGCCGACGAGGACGATGCGTACTACGACACCTCGCTGGTCGGATGCCGCGTCGAACTCGCCGACGGCACTGCTGTCGGCACCGTCACCCAGGTGGTGCATCTTCCGGCGCAGGACCTGCTGGCCGTCGCGCGCACCGGGTCCGCTGGCAGCAGCGAGGTGCTTATCCCGTTTGTCACCGCGATCTGTCCCGAGGTCGACATCACGGCCAAGCGCATCGTCATCGATCCGCCCGAGGGCCTTCTTGATGCCCCGGATCTGGATTCCCCGGACGTCTGATGCGCATCGACATCGTCACGATCTTCCCGGAGTACCTGGAGCCGCTGCGTCTGTCGCTCATGGGTCGCGCGGTCGACACCGGAATCCTCGAACTCGCCGTGCACGACCTGCGCGACCACGCCCATGATCGTCATCGCACGGTCGACGACACCCCGTACGGGGGCGGCCCCGGCATGGTCATGAGCGCGGAGATCTGGGGGCGAGCCCTGGACGACGTGCGCGCGCGTAACGCGGACGAGCAACCGGTCCTGGTCATCCCCACGCCATCCGGGCAGCGCTTCACTCAGGCGATGGCACAGGAGTGGGCGACCGATGCCTGGCTGGTGTTCGCCTGCGGCCGCTACGAGGGCATCGATTCCCGGGTGGCGCAGCACTATGCGCAGCGCGATGACTGGGCCGGCGTGCGCGAGGTGTCGATCGGCGACTACGTTCTCGCCGGCGGTGAGGTGGCGGCGCTGGTCATGGTCGAGGCGGTGGCGCGACTGCTGCCCGGGGTGCTCGGCAATGAAGCCAGTGCACAGGACGACTCGTTCGCGGTGGGCGCCATGAGTGACCTGCTGGAGGGGCCGATCTACACCAAGCCGCTGCAGTGGCGGGAGCTCGATGTGCCCGAGGTGCTGCTGAGCGGGCACCACGCTCGCATCGCACAGTGGCGTCGTGAGCAGGCCCAGGAGCGCACGCAGCGCATGCGCCCTGACCTCCTCGACAACGGCGACTAGCCCGGCCCGAGCCGATCGTCAGCCCAGTGCGGCGTCGACCACGGCGCGGGCGTCGGCCTGCACGAGCGCCAGGTGGGTAGCACCCAGGAACGACTCCGCGTAGATCTTGTACACGTCCTCGGTGCCGGACGGGCGAGCCGCGGCCCAGGCGTTCGCGGTGACAACCTTGATGCCGCCCAGGGGTGCGTCATTGCCGGGTGCGGCGGTGAGAATCGCGGTGATCGGCTCACCGGCCATGGTCGACTCGGCGACGTCGCTCGGTGCAAGGCGGCCGAGCCGCGCCTTCTGCTCGCGCGTCGCCGGCGCGTCGATGCGCTGGTAGGCCGGATCACCGAAGCGCTCGGTGAGGTCGCGGTAGTGCGCCGACGGGCTCGTGCCCGTCACCGCCTGGATCTCCGAGGCCAGGAGGGCGGCGATGATGCCGTCCTTGTCGGTGGTCCAGACCGAGCCGTCGCGACGCAGGAACGACGCACCTGCACTCTCCTCCCCGCCGAACGCCACGGTGCCATCGATGAGCCCGGGGACGAACCACTTGAAGCCGACGGGCACCTCCCACAGCCGGCGCGCGTGCGCGGCGACGACCCGGTCGATCATCGACGAACTCACCACGGTCTTGCCGATGGCGGCACTCGCGGGCCACTGCGGGCGGTGGGCGAGCAGGTAGTCGATGGCGACGGCCAGGAAGTGGTTGGGATTCATCAGACCGCCGTCGGGCGTGACGATGCCGTGGCGGTCAGAGTCCGCGTCGTTGCCGGTGGCGATGTCGTAGCGGTCGCGCTGGGCGATGAGGGAGGCCATGGCGAACGGCGACGAGCAGTCCATGCGGATGCGTTCGTCCCAGTCCAGTGTCATAAACGGCCAGCGCGGATCGACCAGGGGATTGACGACGTCGAGGGCCAGGCCGTACTCCTCGGCGATGGCCGCCCAGTAGTCGACCGAGGCCCCGCCCATGGGGTCGGCACCGATGCGCACGCCCGCGGCGGCGATGGCGTCCATGTCGATGACGTGGTGCAGGTCATCGACGTAGTCGGCCAGGAAGTCCACGGGCCCGACGAGGTCCCCTGCGAGAGCGCGGTCCAGGGGGATGCGTCGCACGCCGGTGAGGCCGGACTCCAGGTACGCGTTGGCCGCCTGCTGCAGCGGACCGGTGATGTCGCCGCCGGCGGGACCGCCGTCGGGCGGGTTGTACTTGAAGCCGCCGTCGCGCGGGGGATTGTGCGAGGGGGTGACGACGATGCCGTCGGCTCGGCCGGGATCGTCGGCGGACCTCCCGCGGTTGTACGCCAGTACCGCGTGCGACAGCGCCGGGGTGGGGGTGTATCCGTCGCGGGCGTCGATGAGCACGGTGACGTCGTTGGCGACGAGCACCTCGATGGCGGTGGCCCAGGCCGGCTCGGACAGGGCGTGCGTGTCGCGCGCGAGCAGGAGTGGGCCGCGGATGCCTGCGCTGCGCCGGTGGTCGGCGATGGCCTGGCTGATGGCGGCGATGTGGGCGTCGTTGAAGGCCCGGTCCAGGGAGCTTCCCCGGTGTCCGGACGTGCCGAAGGCGACGCGCTGGGCCGGGTCGGCGGGGTCGGGGGTGTCGTCGGCATAGGCGGCCAGGAGGGCGTCGACGTCGACGAGGTCCTGGAGGGTCGCGGGC
>CAYFLO010000027.1:0-11251 GCA_964343995.1 uncultured Bifidobacteriaceae bacterium | reverse complement strand
ACGAGGCGCTGTTCACCCTGGGGGAGTACCCCGAGGACCGTTACCCGGTCGCGCGTGCCTGGCTCGACGAGCACGGCTTCGCCTCGACCGTGCACTACGTGGCACATGCTGCGCAGCGCGTGCTTGACGAGACCGGGCTGCTGCCGCACGTCAACGCCGGCGCACTTGATCGTGAGGCGCTCGCGCTGCTGCGTCCGGTCTCGCCGAGTCAGGGGATGATGATCGAGACGCTCAATCCCGACCTGCCCGCGCATCGCGGCGCTCCCGACAAGGATCCGGCGCGGCGCCTGGCCACACTGGAGTGGGCCGGCGAGCTGGCGATCCCGTTCACCACCGGCATCCTCGTCGGCTTCGGGGAGTCGCGTGCCGACCGCATCGTGGCACTGGAGGCGATCGCTGCCGCACACGCCCGACATGGGCACGTGCAGGAGGTCATTGTCCAGAACTTCGTGCCCAAGGCGGGCACGCTCATGCGCGATGCCGAGCCGTGCTCGATCGACGACCTCGTCGACGCGATCGCACTCGCGCGGGAGATCCTGCCGGCGTCGGTCCATGTGCAGGCGCCGCCCAATCTCGTCGACGACCCCGGTGTTCTGCTCGACGCGGGGATCGACGACTTCGGCGGCATCTCGCCGGTCACGCCCGATCACGTCAATCCCGAGCGCCCGTGGCCGCATCTGGACGCGCTGCGAAAGGTCGTCGAGGCGCGCGGACTCGCACTCGTGCCACGCCTGACGGTCTACCCGGAGTTCGCGACCTCGCGCTGGCTCGACCCGAATGTGCGCTTCGCCGTGCTCGACCGCAGCGATGCCGCGCGCCTGGGCCGCGACGATCCCGGCGCGCTGTTCCCTGAGCGCTATGAGGACGCGGCCAATGTGGGCACCGGGGCTGAGGTCATCCAGGTGGGCCGACGCTCCACGGCGTGGTACTCCGGCGCCGACCGTCCACCGCCGATGCTCATCCCCGCACCGGGTCGCGTGGGTGCAGCCGTGGCCGAGGTGCTCCACGGTGTCGAGATGGGGCAGGAGCCCGGGGTCGATGAGCTCGAGCTGCTCTTCACCGCGCGCGGTGCCGAGGTGCCGGCCATTGCGGAGTTCGCCGATCAGCTGCGCGCCCAGGCCGTCGGCGACGTCGTCACCTTCGTGCGCAACCGCAACATCAACTACACCAACGTGTGCACGTTCAAGTGCGCGTTCTGCGGCTTCAGCAAGGGCCCGATGTCGCTCAACCTGCGCGGGAAGCCCTACCTGCTCGACGACGACGAGATCGTCCGGCGCGTGCGCGAGGCCCGCGAGGGCGGTGCCACGGAGGTGTGCCTGCAGGGCGGCATCCACCCGGACTTCGACGGTGACTACTACCTGCGGGTGGTGAATACGGTGAAGTCGGCCGTTCCCGACATCCACGTGCACGGGTTCACCGCCCTGGAGGTCACCGAGGGCGCACGCCGGCTTGGCGAGCCGCTGGACTCCTACCTCACCCGCATGCGTGAGGCGGGCCTGGCGTCGCTGCCCGGCACGGCGGCGGAGATCCTCGTCGACACCATCCGCGAGCAGATCTGCCCGGACAAGATCACCACCAGCGAGTGGCTCTACGCCCACGAGACGGCCCACGCGGTGGGCCTGCGCTCCAACGTCACCATCATGTTCGGCAGCGTCGAGGGGCCGCGCGACTGGGCCCGGCACCTGGTGGTCACGCGCGACCTGCAGAAGCGCACGGGCGGATTCACCGAGTTCGTGCCGCTGCCGTTCGTGCACATGGCCTCGCCCATCTACCTCAAGCGTCGCGCCCGCCGGGGGCCCACGTGGCGCGAGGTCGTGCTCATCCACGCGGTCGGCCGCATCGCCTACCACGGCTGGATCGACAACATTCAGGCGTCGTGGGTCAAGCTCGGTACGTCCGGGGCTCAGCAGCTGTTGCGGGCCGGAGTCAATGACCTCGGCGGCACCCTGATGGACGAGAACATCTCGCGGGCGGCGGGGGCCGCGCACGGCCAGGGCATCGACGAGGAGTCGTTCCGGGCCATTGTGGAGCCGCTGGGCCGTACGCTCGCTGAGCGCACCACGCTGTACGCCACCACCGGCTGACGGCATCGGACTCGCCGACGCCACCCGGCGTCTGCGCACCGGACAGGAGACACATGGACCGGCCCCGCCTCATCGTCACCACCGTGCAGGAGACCGGCCAGGAGGCCGGTGCTGCCGTCGACCCCGCCACCGTCGTCGCCACTGCCGCCCTCGCCGTGCGCAATCCGCTCGCCGGGCGCGGTGTTGTCGCCGACCTGTCCGACCTGGAGGCGCTGGGGGCCGAGGCCGCGGCACTGCTCGTCACCCGTGCCCTGGCGGCCCTCACCGCGGCGGGACTGAGTGCGGCCGATGTGCGCGGCTACGGCAAGGGCGCGATCGTCGGCACCGACGGTGAGCGCGAGCACACCGCCGCCATCCTGCACCCGCGCTTCGGGGCGCCGGTGCGTGCCGCCATCGGCGGTGGAGCCGACATCATTCCGGGCACCAAGAAGGCCGGAGCCCCGGGTGCACCGATCACCGTTCCCATCGGCAACAAGGACGACCGCTGGACCTTCGACGACATGGATTCCGTCGACGTCTGCCTTCCCGATGCGCCGCGTGCCGACGAGATTGTCATCGTGCTCGCCCTCAGCTGCGGCGGTCGACCGCACGCCCGCACCAAGAAGCCGTCCTAACAAGGGGTTATCGATGTTCAAGGCCGTCATCCTGCTCACCCGTCGCGACGACATGACCCACGAGGAGTTCGCGCAGTGGTGGCTGGTCGACCACGCTCCCCTCGCGCGGCAACTGCCCGGCGTACGCCGCATCACCTTCAACCTCGTCGATGATCCGGAGGCGAGTGTCGACGGGGTCTCCGAACTGTGGTTCGACTCGCGTGCGGACTTCGACGCGGCCTACGCCACCGATCTGGGCAAGGCCGTGGCCGCGGACTCGATGGCCAAGGTGAGTGGGCGCGTGCGGCTGCCCGTCACCGAGCACGCGATCGTCTCCTGACGCGCTGAGTTCCTGTCACCGCGATGAGCTGGACCCCGCCCGAGGGCGCACCCACGTCGTTCGTGGGCACTCCGGCCACCGCGCCGGGACCGGACGGTCCGACGATGCTGCGCGGCCTGCAGGTCATCCGACGCAATCCGCTGCGCGCCCTGGCGGCCACGTGGCGGGCCTACGGCGACGTCGTGCAGTACCCGATCCCGCGACCGCCCACGTACCTGGTCAACGATCCGGCCGGGGTGCGCCGGGTGCTCGTCGACAACGCCCGCAACTACGGCAAGTCGACGATCCAGTACCGCGCGCTGTCGCTGGTGACGGGGGAGGGCCTGCTCGTCGCCGACACCGAGCAGTGGCGCCGGCAGCGTCCGCTCGTGCAGCCGGCGTTCCACCACCGCACCCTGGAGACGCTGGTGGGTCACGTCGTGGGCGTCACCGACGACGTGCGCGCACAGTGGAGCGCGCTTCCGTCCGGTGCCGTCGTCGATGTCGACACCGCGATGATGCGGGCCGCGCTGGAGGTGGTCGGGCACGCCCTGTTCGGCACCGACCTCTCCGACGACGCCGAGCGCCTGGGCCACGCCACGCTCGCCGCGCTGGAGGTGGTCGTGGCTCGCGCTCGCGTGCCGCTCACGCCTCCGGCATGGATGCCCACCCCGGGCAACCTTCGGTTGCGGCATGCCGTGGGCGAGCTCGATGCCGCGGTGCGCTCCATGCTCACCCAACCGGTCCGAGGTCACGACATGCTCGACCTGCTGCGCGAGGTGCGCGACGAGAGCGGTGCCGGGCTGTCGGTGCAGGAGATCCGCGACCAGATCGTCACCTTCATCGTCGCCGGCCACGAGACGGTGGCCAGTGCGCTCACCTGGGCGTGGGCCCTGCTCGCCCGCGACCAGGACGTGCAGGACGCACTCGCGCAGGAGGCGCGTGCGGTGCTCGGCGACCGCGCTCCCGTGCTCGCCGACCTCGAGCGCCTGCCCTACGCGCGCGCGGTGGTCGACGAGACCCTGCGCCTGTACCCACCCGCCTGGCTCATCACTCGCAAGGCACGTGAGGCCGACAACGTCGGTGGGCACGACATCCCCGCGGGCGCCATCGTCATCGTCAGTCCGTGGCTGCTGCACCGACATCCGGACCGCTGGGACGAGCCGGCGGCGTTCCGGCCTGAGCGGTTCCTCTCCGGTGACGTCGACCGCACCGCGTTCATCCCGTTCGGTGCGGGACCGCGCCTGTGCATCGGACGCGACTTCTCCTACGTGGAGGCCGTGCTCATGCTCGCCGGGCTGGCGCGCGATGTGCGCCTGACCTACCCGGCGGGCACGCAGGTGCCGCGGGCTGATGCCCTCGTCACCCTGCGCCCCGTGGGCGGCCTGCCGTTGCGCGTCTCTCCACGCTCCTGATTCAGCGGGGCGATCAGGTGCCCAGCAGGGCGATCACGCGGTCGTGGAGCACACCGTTGGTGGCCAGCGCCTGACCGCCCGCGATCGCCGGCCGTCCGTCGAAGGCGGTGAGCCGCCCGCCGGCCTCCTGCACGATCGGGATGAGCGCGGCCATGTCGTAGGACTGCAGATCGGGCTCGGCAGCGATGTCGACGGCGCCCTCGGCCACGAGCATGTGCGACCAGAAGTCGCCGTAGGCGCGCTGGCGCCAGGTATCGGCGAGCAGGGTGCGAAGCCCGGGCTCGGCCCCGCGCTCGGCCCAGCCGCGATCGTCGCTGAAGGAGAACGAGGCGTCGGCGAGGTCGCGCACGGCGCTCACCCGCAGGCGTCGCGGCTGCGACGACCCCGGATCGGTGGTCCAGGCGCCGTCGCCGCGCTGCGCCCACCAGCGCCGGGCCATCGCCGGTGCCGACACCACGCCGACGATCACGTCGTCACCGTCCATGAGCGCGATGAGGGTGGCCCACACGGGCACGCCACGCACGTAGTTCTTGGTGCCGTCGATGGGATCCAGGACCCACCGGCGACGGGCATCGGGGTTGCTGCTGCCGTACTCCTCGCCCACGATGCCGTCGTCGGGGCGCTCGGCGGCGAGGCGGTCGCGCAGCGCCCGCTCGACGGCACGATCGGCCTCCGTCACCGGCGTGAGATCGGGCTTGGTGTCGACGACGAGGTCGCCAGCACGAAAGCGCGCCATCGACTTCTCGTCGGCGACGTCGGCGAGGGCCAGGGCCAGGTGCAGGTCATCCACGCGGGCAACCTACCGGTGCTTCTAGAGTGCGGACGTGAGCTCCTGGCTGGCCAGCATCGGCGGACTGCCCACCCATCCTCTTCTCGTCCACCTGCCGGTGGTCCTGGTGCCGCTCGCGGCAATCCTGGCCATCGTCATCGCCGCGCGCGCCTCCTGGGACCGTCGCATCGGTGGTGTGGTCGTGCTCATCGCTCTCGGCGGTGCGCTCAGCTCGCTGCTGGCCAAGGAGTCAGGGGAGCAGCTCGCCCGTCGGCTGGGCAATCCGATCGATCACGCGCACTGGGGGTCGCGTCTCCCGCTCATCGCCGGTGCGCTCTTTCTCGCGGTGCTGATCCTGTGGCTGTTTGACCGGGGCATCCCGGGCAATCGCAGGCGACCGTGGTGGCTCGTGCTCCTGGCAGTTGTCGTCATCGTGGTGGCGGTGGTCGCGCTGTGGTGGACCTGGCGCACCGGTGACTCCGGTGCGCGCGCGGTGTGGGAGCCGCTCATGCGTCGCGGATCGCCGTGACGTCCGACGCGTGGCGAACGACGGTCGTTGCCCCCTGGGCCCGCTGGGTGCTCCTGCTCGTCATCATCGTCTTCGGCGGTGCGGCGGTGGCCACGCTCGGCGATCCGCATGCCGGTGCGCTCGTCGCCCTCGGGCTGGTGATCCTGGGTGCGCTCGTCGTCGCGGCCACGCTCACCGTTGCGCGCATCGACGTCAACGTCGACGACACCGGCCTGACGATCGTCTACGGGCCGTGGCACTGGCCGGTCCAGCACGTGGCGCGAGCCGACATTGCCAGCGTGGAGGAGATGCAGCTCCGGGCTCTGCGGTTCGGCGGGGTCGGGTACCGATGGATTCCGTGGACCCGCGAGAGCGGCCCGGTGCTGATGTCCGGACCGGGACTCGCGGTGCATCGCCGGGATGGCCGCACCCTGGTGGTCTCGCTTCCGCAGGCGGGCGAGGCCGTCAGTCGTCTTCGACCGGACGCGCGCCCCTGACCTTGGCCAGGAGCACGTCGAGGGTCGTCACGTGCGCGAGGCCAAACGAGCGGATGCCGGGGGTGTCGATAATCCATCCGCCGCTGGGCAGGGGCATTGCCAGCACGCTGGTGGAGGTGTGCCGCCCCTTGCCGGTGACGGTGTTGACATCGCCGGTGAGACGCGTCGACGACGGCACCAGGGCATTGACGAGCGTGGACTTGCCCACGCCGGAATGCCCCAGCAGCACGGTCATCTCGCCGGCAAGGGCCTCGCGCAGCCCGGGCGGCACGGTGCGGTCGCGTCCTTCGAAGATCGGGATGTCCAGGCCGGCGTAGGCATCGACCAGGGGCGCCGCGGATCCCAGGTCGGTCTTGGTGACGATGAGCATCGGGGCGATGCCCGCGTCGTAGGCCGCCACGAGCGCGCGATCGACCAGGCCCAGGCGCGGCTCGGGATTCGCGGCCGCGGTGACGATGGCCAGCTGGGTGGCGTTGGCGACGACGACGCGTTCGACCGGATCGTCGTCGTCGGCGGTGCGGCGCAGCACCGACGTGCGCTCGGCCCGCCGCACGATGCGCGCCTGGGTGTCGGTGTCGCCGGTGGTGTCGCCGACAACGTCGACCACATCGCCCACGACGATGCCCTTGCGGCCCAGATCGCGCGCCTTGACGGCAAAGACCGTGGTGCCGTCATCGAGGAGCACGGTGAAGCGGCCGCGATCGACCGTGGTGACCATGCCGGGCTCGGAGTCCGCGTGCGCGGGACGGTCCTTGGATCGCGGACGGCTCTTGGTGCGGCCGGGCCGCACGCGCACATCGTCCTCGTCGAGGCGATGTCGGCTCATCGGTGCGTCGTCATCGGTGGCCTCGTCACGCGGCGTCGCCCACGAGCGCGCTCCAGCGTGCAGTGAAGTCCGGCAGGGTCTTGCTCGTCGTCTCGACGTCGGCGATGAGCACATCGGGCACCGCCAGGCCGATGACCGCGGCGAAGGTGGCCATGCGGTGATCGGCGTAGGTCTGCACCGTCGTGCCGGTCATGGCTGCCGGCGAGATCTCCAGCCCGTCGGGCAGTTCGCGCGCCCCGCAGCCCAGGCGGGTGAGCTCGGTGGTGAGCGCCGCGAGTCGATCGGTCTCGTGGCCGCGCAGGTGCGCGATGCCGGTGAACGTGGAGGGGGAGTCGGCGAGGGCGGCAAGGGCGGCCAGCGTGGGCGTGAGTTCGCCCACCTCACCGAGGTCGGCAGTGATGCCATGGATTGCTCCGCTGCCGGTCACCCGCAGCCCGGCATCGGTGCGCTCGACGCGCGCGCCCATGCGAGCCAGCAGGTCGCGCAGCGCGTCGCCGGGCTGGGTGGTGTGCGCGGGCCAGTCCGGCACCGTCACCGAGCCACCGGCGACCATCGCCACGGCCAGGAACGGGGCCGCGTTGGACAGGTCGGGTTCGATCGTGCGGTCGACGGGCGCGATCGTGTGCGGGTCGATGTGCCACACGTGCGCGCCGTCGCGTACGACCCGCACGCCGTGCTCAGCGAGCATGGCCACGGTCATGTCGATGTGCGGCATGCTCGGGATCGGCGCGCCCACGTGGTGCAGCGTGAGTCCGGTGTCGAAGCGCGCGGCTGACAGCAGCAGGCCCGAGACGAACTGGCTGGAGCGCGAGGCGTCGACGGTGACCTCGCCGCCGCGTACCTCACCGCGGCCGACCACGGTGAAGGGCAGGCGCCCCCGATCGGCATCGCGCACCTCCACGCCCAGGTCGCGCAGCGACTCGATGACGGTGGCCATCGGACGTTCGCGCGCACCGGCGTCGCCGTCGAAGCCGATGTCGCCGAAGGCGAGCGCGGCGACCGGCGGCAGGAAGCGCATGACCGTGCCCGCGAGGCCGACATCGACCTGGGCCGGACCGCGCAGGTGGTGCGGGGTGATGACGAGGTCGACGTTACCGTCGCCGGCCGGGCGGGCGATGCGGTCGACCTGCACGCCCAGGGCGGCCAGGCCCTGCGCCATGAGTCGGGTGTCGCGGGCGTCGAGCACGGCCTCCAGTCGGCTGGGTCCGTCGGCGATCGCGGCAAGGATGAGGGCGCGGTTGCTGGCCGACTTGGACCCGGGCACCCGGACGACGGCGTCGACGGGCCCGGTCGCCAGGGGTGCGGGCCACGCGCGGCTGCTCATCACCACAAGGCTAGTCACGGCCACCGGTTAGCCTGCGGCACATGTGCGGTCGCTACGCCCTGGCCGCCGATCCGGCTCGCCTCGCCGAGGAGTTCGAGGTCCAGGAGGTCACCGACGAGGTCCTCCCGCCGGACTACAACGTGGCACCCACCCGTCCGGTCTACGTCGTGGTCGACCGACCGGAGGGGTCGGCCCTCACGTCGGTCGGTACGGGGGAGTACGAGCGTTCTGGGTCGGCCGATGCGGGCACGCAGGTGCGGGCGCTCATGGTCGCGCGCTGGGGGCTGGTGCCCACGTGGGCCAAGGACGAGTCCGGCGCCTCGCGCCTCATCAACGCGCGCTCGGAGACCGTGGCCGAGAAGCCGTCGTTCCGCGCGGCCTTCGCCAAGCGTCGATGCCTCATCCCGGCCACGGGGTACTACGAGTGGAACGTCGTGGACCGTCCGGGCGACAAGCCGCTGAAGCAGCCGTACTACATCCATCGTGCCGACGACGCGAGCCTGGCGTTCGCCGGGCTCTACGAGTGGTGGCGCACGGCGAGCGGGGCGTGGCTGCTCACTTGCGCACTCATCACCACCGATGCCAGCGTCGAGGTGTCGGCCATCCACGACCGCATGCCGATGACGATCGAGCCACGTGACTGGCAGGAGTGGCTGGATCCGACTGCGGGTCCGGGGGAGGCCACCGCCCTCATGGTTCCCGCGCACGATCTGGCGTCGTGGCCGGTCTCGACCCGGGTCAATGCCGTGCGCGACCACGGCCCGGACCTGCTCACGCCGGTGCCCGCCCCCGAGCGCGGTGGGCTGTTCTGAGCCTCGCCTCCCGGGGAGGCGCGGCCGGCGGGGAATGACCGGCGCCGGCACGCTGTTGCCGTCGACGTGCTCGTGACCGTGGCCGACGCCTGCCTGCCGCTGCGCAGGGGGCAGATAGGCTCATTGATCATGGCCAAGGACGGTGACGCGGAGCGCTTCGAGCGCGAGGCGATGCCCCACCTGGACCAGCTCTACGGTGCGGCGCTGCGCATGACCCGCAATCCGGCCGATGCCGAGGACCTCGTGCAGGAGACCTTCATGAAGGCCTTCGCGGCCTTCGATTCCTACACCGAGGGCACCAACATCCGGGCCTGGCTGTTCCGCATCCTCACCAACACCTACATCAACAGCTACCGCAAGAAGCAGCGTCAGCCGTACGAGACGGGCACGGACGATCTCACCGACAGCCAGCTGCACGAGGCCGAGAGCCACACCTCTACGGGCCTGCGCTCGGCAGAGGCCGAGGCGCTGGACCGGCTCGGTGACTCCGACATCACCGACGCACTGGCGCGCCTGCCGGAGGAGTTCCGCATGGCCGTCTACCTGGCCGATGTCGAGGGGTTCTCCTACAAGGAGATCGCCGAGATCATGGAGACCCCCGTGGGCACGGTGATGTCGCGGCTGCATCGCGGCCGCAGGCAGCTGCGCTCCCTGCTGCAGGACTACGCCGTCGAGCACGGCTACCTGCCGGCGAGTGCGAGTTCCCCGTCCGACGACACCTCCGACGAGCACACGTCCCCGGCAGGTGCGCGATGAGCTGCGGCAATCCCCACGCCACCCCGTGCAGCCAGGTGCTTCTGCGCATCCACGAGTACCTCGACGATGAGGTCGAGGCCACATTCGTCGAGGCGATCGTCACCCACCTCGACGAGTGCCCGCCGTGCGCCACACAGGTGCACGTCGAGCGCACCGTGCGCGCCCTGGTGGTGCGGTCGTGCGGGTCGACGGCGGCACCGGAGGCGCTGCGCGTGCAGATCATCGAGCGGATCCGCGCCAATCGCCTCGGCGAGGGGTCGTAGGGAGTACAACTGGGGGACGGACCTCGCGGGGACCGTCAGGAGTCGCTCAGCGGAGCGGGTCGGATCGTGTGGCAACAGGAGGCGCAGTCAGCATGGAGCAGGTCGTACGGGCCGAGATGGTCGCGTCCGTCCACTCCCTGGTCGCGCAGGTGGGCGATGAGCTCACCCCCGGAGACGTCATCGTCATCCTGGAGTCGATGAAGATGGAGATCCCGGTCGTCGTGGAGAAGGCCGGCACCGTCCGCGAGATCGCCGTGGCCCAGGGCGACGCGATCCGCGAGGGCGACGTCATCGCCGTCCTGGCGTAGCCACATCCGCGTGGTTCAGCGCGCGAGTTCCTTGCGGTAGGCCCGCAGCATCTTGCCGGGCACGGGCTCCCAGTCGCGGTCGGGCATACGGTCGAAGCCCAGCGATGTGTACAGCCGGTGCCCGGCCTCGTTGATCTCGATGACGCACAGCACGACGGAGTCGACTCCCTGCTCGTGCGCGAGTTCCTCGACGCGCGCCATGAGCGTGCGCGCGTGTCCGCGTCCCCAGTGCGCGGGGTCGATGGCCAGGTAGCGCACCTCGACCTCGGCGCCGCGGGCGATCTCGGCCAGGGGACTGGTGGACGGGCAGACAGTGGCCGTGCCGATGAGCGCGTCGCCGTCGATGAGTACGAGAACGTCGGCCTGGGTGAGGCGGGTGCGCCCGTCGGCGACCTCGCGGGCGTACGGCTCGTCGGGGTCCAGGTGGCCGCCGGCCACATAGGCGCGCATGGCCAGGGCGCCGAGGGCATCTCCCTCGTCGGGCCGCGCCGGCCGGATCTGCACCATGCCGGTGATGCTAGGCGAGCCCCCTGCGCCGGCCGCGCGGCTAGGGTCGCGCTGTGCCCGTCACTCCCGGGGAGTCCGACCGCCTGCTGCTGCACCTGCAGGCCAGCCTGGCCCAGAGCCGTCGCGATCGCGGATTGCTGCTCAATCTCCCTGAGGCGCGCGCGCTCATCGCCGAGGCGGTATGCGAGGCGGCCCGCGATGGGCTCGACCTCACCGCGGCGCGCGCCGCCGGGATGGCGGTGCTCACGGGTGCCGACGTGCTGCCCGGAG